>DASXHY010000291.1:0-2474 GCA_036488095.1 Verrucomicrobiia bacterium
ATGCCCTTGGACATCCTCAGTCCTATGCGTTTGCTAAGTATACAAGCCCGCAAGGCCGGCGCAAATAAAAATCAACTACGATTTCGGATATTTGAGATGGTGTCGGGACAAGCTCCAAGCGTCCAAGATCCAAGCACCAGAGAATATCCAAGCTCCAACATCCAATTTCGCGCAGCATGGTTGAGCTTGGGATTTGGAGCTTTTCACGTCGCCTGATGTATTAGAACGTGCAACGGCGGATGAATTTGAAGAGACTATTGAGAATGAGAACGTTCCGTTTGCCGGGAATTTCTTTGCGCCAAATCGCCTGCGGCGGGGTCATGCTTCTTTTTTTTGTGTGCGCCAGCCAATTAATGGCTGAGAGCGATACAAATTCAGTCATTGGCCATCTCGAAATGACTTTTGCGAATCTTCGCGAACGGTTTCGGACGGACACAAACGATGCCCAACTCGCATGGCAATTTGGCCGGGCGTGCTTCGACATGTCTTCGTTGCAGAAGGATACCTCACTGGAAGCGTCGATCGCGGAACAAGGCATCGCTGCGTGCCGGTGCTCCCTGTCGCTATCCAATTCGGTCCAGGGACATTATTACCTGGGAATGAACATCGGCCAACTGGCGGACACCAAACACAATCTTTCCGGGTTGCACATGGTGAAGGACATGGAGCGTGAATTTCAGGCGTCGCGGCTGATGGATGAACATTTCGATTACGGCGGGCCTGACCGCAACCTCGGCTTGCTCTACCGGGAGGCGCCGGTGATCGTGAGCATTGGAAGCCGGAGCAAAGCGCGGCAACATCTTGAAATGGCCATCCAGCTTGCGCCGGATTTTCCCGAGAACCGGCTGAATCTGATCGAAGCGTATCTGAAATGGGATTACCACACGGAGGCGTTGCGCGAGTTGGAACGGCTCCGACAAATTTGGCCGGAGGCGCAGAAGAAATTTACCGGCGAGCAATGGATTTTGAGTTGGGAGGACTGGAATAAACGTCTTGGCGCTGCAATGAAGAAACTTGAGGCGGGGTCAAAGGTGAACGAATCGCCGCATTCGCAGTAGGGAATTGATTGGCCGCGAAAGAACGCAGAGAACACAAAAGAAAAAAAGAATTTCTTTGCGATCTTTGCGCTCTTTTGCGGCAATATTTCACGACACAGGCACCGCGCACATCCAATAGTTATCTCCAAATTTGGCTTTGAATTTTTCGGATAGTTGTTCGGCGGCGGACGAGTTTTCGGCGAGTGCAAAGGTGGTGGAGCCGCTGCCGGACATCAACGTGGCTGCGGCGCCATTTTGCCGGAAGAATTCCTGGAAGAGCGCGAGCAATGGATATTTTTCCAGCGCGGGTGCTTCGAGCGAATTGTAAAATTCCGCGCCGGCGATCCGCAAATCGGCGGTTTGCAGCAAGGAAATCAGTTTTTGCGCGCGGCCGGGCGTGCCGTTCAGCGCGGCTGGAAATCTTGCGAGGTTTTGATAGGCCCATGGCGTGGAAATGCCGAAGCCGGGATGCACCAGCAGGATCGCCGTGCCTTTCATGGCGGGAAAAAAATCGAGGGGCTGGATTTTTTCGCCACGACCGGTTCCCAATCCCGGTTTGGTTTGCAGGAAAAATGGCACGTCGGAGCCGAGCGTGGTGGCAAGATCGTGCAGTGCTTTCGCGTCGAGCGGATTGCCGAAAAGTTCGTTGAGGCCAAGCAGCGTGGTGGCGGCGTTGCCGCTGCCGCCGCCGAGGCCGGCCGCCATGGGGATTTTTTTCTCGAGATAGATTTCCACACCGTCGCGAATTTCTGTTTTTTGGAGAAACAACGTCGCGGCGCGATGCACGAGGTTGCCGGCATCGACGGGCAGCGAGGGGTCGCTGCAGGTGAGGTGAAATCCGCGGGTCACGCGCGCGAAGCTCAATTCATCGAAGAGATTGACCGGGTGCATGACGGTTTCCAATTCGTGGAAGCCGTCGGCGCGTTTGCCGAGGATATTGAGCAGCAGGTTGACCTTGCAGGGGGATTTTTTTTCGAGAGGCATAACAAAAAAGCGCCAACGGTAAGGTTGGCGCGTTCTCGAGTTTTTTCGAAAATTCAGTGCATGTCGAAAATGCGGAAACGGACACCGGGCAGGAAAGGCATCACGTCGCCACCGCTGTAACCGAGTTCCGTATCCGTGGCGAAGAGCGAATCGGCAACCAAACCGGGCGTATAGTTATCCGGATATACCGGTCCCGGGGCGAAACGGTCGGTAAAGACCGGATGATACGGCGGGAAGGGAGCCGTGACTACTTCGTAGACGCCGATGCCGGTGCGGGCGAGCGTGCGGTTGAGGCCATGGACGAAACCCGTGGTGTAGGCGGCGTCCGGGCCGGCGAAGAGAGCGGTCTGCTCCATGGAGCGGCGCAATTCACCAGCGCGGACGATTTCAAAGGTGTTTCCCATACCGCGGCCAAATTTATTTTCAACATTGGCGCAGCCGGAAGCGAATACG
>DASXHY010000395.1:0-6613 GCA_036488095.1 Verrucomicrobiia bacterium
GATCGCACCTCGTTCAAAAAATGAGATGCGCCCATCCCCTGACCCGCCTCAACATTGGCGTTGCGGACGACCGTTCAGTCGCTAGGATGCCTCCCATGAGGTTCAAATTATTTCTTACTTTCTCGGCGACTCTGTTGATCGCCTCCTTCATTTTTGCGCAGAGCAATACACCGGAGGCTCCCACAGCGGAAACGACCGCCTTCCAGGGAATCACCGACTTGTTTCGCAAAATGAAGCAGGGCGGCGACCATCCATCCGAAGACGATTACAAAACGCGCCGCGAAGCCGGTTTGGAAATGGCCGCCAGGGCCAGGCAGTTCCTGAAGGATTATCCCACCTCGAAAAATGCCGAGGACGCCCAGGGCCTTTGGAGCATTGGACTTTCGGAAGCCACCCTCGCGGGCGATACCAACGCGGCGGTTCAATTGAAAACACGCGCCGCGGAAATGATCAAAGACCCGAAAGTGCCCGACATGATGAAACTCCACGCGTTCTCCGTGAACTACCTGACGGAGTGGGGGCGGAAAAATGGAAAACGCAGCCTCGACGATGACTCGCCGGATTCTCAGAAAGCCTACGCAGAGGCGTTCTTCGCCGCGGCGAATGTCCTCTCCAACAAGGACGATATTTTCAAAATGGCGCTGCTCCAGGCAAAATCAGGCCGTGGGCTTTCGGACGAAGAAAAGCGCAGCATCGCCCAGCGCGTCCTCGATAATACAAACGCGTCGCCGTCGATTCAGGCGATGGCGCGGGAAATCCTTTCCGGCGAAAAAACCTACGCCGTTGGCAAACCGCTGGAGCTCAGTTTCGTCGCCGTCGACGGACGCAAAATCAACCTGGCCGACATGAAGGGCAAAGTGGTCCTGATCAATTTTTGGGCGACGTGGTGCGGCCCATGTGTCGCCGAAATGCCGAAAGTGAAACACGCCTACGACAAATACCACGCCGACGGTTTCGAAATTCTCGGCATCAGTTTGGACGAAAGCAAAGACGACCTGCTGCGGTTTTTGAAAAAGAACGAAATCGCCTGGCCGCAATATTTCGACGGCAAGCATTGGAACAACGACATCAGCTTCCGCTTTGGCATCAACTCCGTCCCGACGGAATGGCTCATCGATAAAAAGGGAATCCTGCGCGAAGTCAACACCCGGGGTGATCTTGAGCAAACCGTTGGCGCCTTTCTCAGGGAGAAATAAATTTCCCTTCGTGACTCGTAAAATTACTGCGTCTTCACCGCGCGATAATAACGACGCGGCGATACGCCCGGGTCTGCGATTTGCATCAGCCCGTTCACCGGCAACGTGTTCGTATTGATGGGTTGCCAGTTATGCAAATCCGTGGAGACCTGGATCACATACGTCCCCTGCGGCGCGCCGGCCAGCGTGAACGAAAATCCGCCGCCGGACAAACTCGGAACGCTCAACTGCGGCGGCGCATTCGTGCTCACGATCACGGAATTGGTCGCGAACGCGCGCCGACCGTCCGGCCATTGCACTTCCGCCTCCACCCAGCACGGACCTTCCTGCGACGGCGGCGTGAACGTATAGCTCAACCCGCTAAACGTCGGGTCCTGTCCCAGTCCTTCCCAAACAATTTTCGCCCCCGTCAAATTCGTGTCCGCCACTTGCAGGGAAATCGTCAGCGGCTGGCCGGGCAATTTGGCCGTTGTGGGAGCGATGATCGTTGCATTGGTCGAGCGCCAGTGTTGCGTGGCGAGCGATGTTTGCGCCGCCAGCCAGGCGCTCACGGCAAAGCTGCGCGCCGTGTCCGTCGTCGAGGCTTCCGTGGTCACGTTGAAGAAATCGCACCAGCGGTCGTAGATCGGATACGGCGCTGTCTGCGCGCCGTCGGATGGAAAGCAGAGCGGCGACATTTCCCAACCGTAGGTCCACGTCCACACAAACCCTTCCTGCATGTTGCTGATGGGAACACTGTCCTTGGGCAGCGTGTGCCGGTCGTTCTCCGAATATTGATCCACCACTTCACGCTGCCGTTTCCAACCGAGCCCGGTCAGATACGTCGTGTTGACCGGATTGCAGCCGGCTTCGTAATTCAGGTTCAACAGAATCGCATCCACATACGCCGGGTTCGGATTGAAGAGCTGCGCGACGACGATGTCGAAGGCTTGCACCGGGGAGAAATACCATCCCGCGCTGCGTGCGTGCTTGGTGCTGTCCGAGAGGCTGCTGCCGTAAGCGCTTTCCTGCGACCAAAGCAAATTGTCGTTGCCGCAATTCGTGATGGTGGTGATGCATTTGGCGACATAGTTCGAGTCCAACTGGCTGGCAGACAATCGCCCGCTCGATGCCGCGGTCGCGTAATCGCGAATCGCATTCCCGTAACACGCGTACATCCGCCACCAGCCCCACATCATCGTGGAAGGGTCCGTCGGATCCGGGAACAACTGGAAAAGTTTTTGCTGATATTGCGCATCGCCGGTGGCGAGATACAACTCGCACGCGGCCCACGCCAGCTCATCCTGGTCGGTGAAATCGTCGCCGAAATGCTGAATGTCCTGGTAAGCGCCGGCGGAGCCGTAATGCGCAATGGCATTCGTCAGGAATTGCCAGCCCAGTTTTGCCTTCGCCAAATAATTCGCCGCCGCCGTCGGATACGTCTGTTTGAAGTGCGGCGATGACGCACATTGCGCGAGCGCTGCGACCGCCGCCGCTGTGGATACCGTGTTTTTCGGCCAGACGACCTGCGGGTCGCCGTTCTCGGGCAATACATCGAATTCGTATTCGCGGTTGATCGGATAAACCGAGTAATAAAATCCGCCGTCGGTGTCCTGCATTTTGGCGAGGAAATCCGCCTCCCATTTCGCTTCCTGCAAAACGTCGCTGACGCCATCGCCGCTCTCGGGAATGCCCAGGTTATCCAGCGCGCCCACACCCGGCAGCGAATCCATCGCGAACACGAGCACGTGCAACAACTGCGCCGAATTGTAAGTGACCCGGTTGTAATCGCCCGCCTCGAAATGGCCGCCGGACACATCCACGGGGCCGGGGTTCACGAACGGATAAAGCTGCACGGCGGGATTGGTCAACAGCGGCGCGACTTGCGGCGGGTTGGCTGAATTCACGCTGCTGGCGTAACTCGCAATCGTCGTCCAGGTGAACACGTAAGGATCCGCCGCGTTCGTGGGCACGCTGGCGGGCGTGAGGTGGTCGGCGGCGTGAGTGAAGCGCGTGAACGGCATGGCCACATTAAAGCCGCTGCGCTGCTCGAACATTCCCAGCGCGTAAGCCCGCGCAAAATCCATCCCGATGCCCTCATCAATCCGAAACGGCAACGACCCGCCCATGCCCGGTACCACCACGCGATACGCGCCCGGCGTCGTGAAGCTGCTGAAGTCCGCCTGGTAAACCGTCTGATACGGCGTCGGCGTATAAACGTAGCCCACATCGCTGTGCTGACTGAGCGTGCCTTGATACACCGTCGCGCCGCTCTGCGCATCCACGAGCAAAAATGTGTTGGTCGAAATCGGCAACTCTCCCGCGCTGCCGATGTAATAACCGACCATCGCTTTTTTCGGAAAAGCCGGCAGGTAACCTTCCTGGTTCACGTGAATCGCGGGATTGTAGCGCAGCGGATCCGCCACGGACGCAAACGCCATATTCGTTGGCCAAAGCGTTCCGTCATTCACCACCTGCACGGGTTGGCCGCTCGCGATGGGATTGTTCACCTGAACATAGAGGCTGTTGGCAATGCGCAAATCCCAGGTCGCCTGCGGCGCATAAAGCGGGCGGCGCTTGAAACCGATGACCGTCGCGCTATTGGTCTGGCCGTTCACGACCACTCGGATGCTCGACATATCCGGCGGCGCAAAATTTCCGTTGGCGTCCACCCAATTCCAACTATCCACCGTCGCGGGGTTCGGTTGCTTGGTATTGATGCGCACGAGTTCGAGTACCGTTGGCGTGAGAATGTGCAGCGCGCTATCGCCGGGTTTGGGAATCTGGAGGGTGGGATCCACGGCATCCGTTGCCCGCGCGCAAAAGACGCAAAACAAAATCATTGTGCCCGCAAAAACACACAACCGGCGTTGCCATCCACAGGAGAATTTCATCCCGCCCTTTGTGCCGCCAATGGCCAAAATCAACAATCAGCAGTGTGCCCCGGAACGGCGGGAAAAAGACCTTATTCGTGGCAGCGTCTTTTGGCAGGGGTTTGTAATGGAATGTTATGCAGCCGCAATTTTCCAGCCTTGGAAAGCGGCGGAGGGCCGCCGCAGTCCAAAACCTGGCGGAATTTCTTTCGCCCTTTTACTCGCGATAGCGTCTTGGAGTGCGCCAGCCCTCTGGCGCTTTTCTCGGCGCGTCTCAGGTTCGCAAGCTCCGAAAATCGCTCACGTGGCTAAACGCAATCACCGAATCGGATACCCCCGCCAGACCCATTCCAATGCTTCGGGAAGTGTCTGCCCGACAACTTTTCTGTCCACATGCCCCGCATTTTTGCAGAACACATAATGATAATGATACCCCTTCGCTTTCAGCGCATCGGCCATGCGTTCGTTGGCCATCACCCAATTGTGCAGTGACGCCTCGTCGCGTTGATAGCCGCCGTCGTGTTCGCCCACTTCCAGCCACACGCGCAACGGCTTGCGCGCACTTTGCGGAATAAAATGCTCGTGATATTCCCACGCGCCGTGCGGCGATTTCGGGTTCACCGGCGATTCCTGGTCCACGAACGTGCCTGAATAACTCACCACGCGGCGGTAAAGGTCCGGCCGAAACCACGCCATCGTGAACGCGCACGCCGCGCCCGAGCTGCCGCCCATCGTCGCGCGACCTTCCGGGTTGGTCGTGAATTTCACGCCGTAATCCTGCGCAATCCTCGGCAGCACTTCCGTCTCGATGAATCGCGCATACGCGTCCGACACGGTATCGTATTCCAGCCCGCGTTCGCTACCTTTGCCATCACCGCCGCCGTGCTGAATCATGACCGCAATCATCGCCGGCAGCCGATGATCATAAATCATGTTGTCGAGAATGACCGGCAACCGATTTGTATAACCCTTGCCATCCTGCGCCACGATGAACGGCGCCGCCGTGCCGGGAACGTATTGGCTCGGCACATAAACCCACACGTCGCGTTTGTAAGGGCCATTGAGACCGGGATAAATTTTGCTGTCCGACGAATCCATGACGAAGTGATGCACCACGCCCTTCGGCACATTGTCACGCGCGGTCAATTCCGGCGCGTTGGTATAATCCGGCCCGAGAATGTAATCACCGTCGCCGGCAGTTCCGGCGTGGAAACGATTATTGGCGCAACCCGCCGCGAAACAGGCCAGCGCCGCCGCGCAAAGTGCATTGATAATTTTCATGGGATGTGGGGCGAGACTAAACAGCCCTCAGTTCGCGCGCAACCGCAATTCAAACGCAGGACAGGCACCAACTCTGTAGAAAAGATTCCAATTGCGTTCTGTAGCCGCGAGGCGTAGCGCAGGTTGCCAACCTGCCGTATCGCAGACTGCCAGTCTGCGAGTTGCGATTAAAATCCAGTCGCCAACGAAACCGAAGATTTCTACAACGCCGCCCCCCAGCCCTCGTCACAAAATTGTAACTGGCCGATTCGCCACCTTTACGGTATGCCGCGAGGAGCGTGAAACATTCCGCTCAATTTTCATATTGCCTGTTCGTTGTTTTGGTTGCGATGTCCTTCGCGGTTCACCCGGCCACTGGACAGGAGCAAGCCACCAATAATTCGTTTCCCACACCAGCAGAAGTTTTTCAGGGGCACACTTTTCCTGACAAGTTCGAGCGCGATGTTTTTTTCCTGCGGACGATTCATGGTCGTTATCCGGCGCATTGGCCGGAATTGCTCGCAGCCAATATTTCCCTCGAGGAATACGTCCGCTCTCCGGCGAAACTGTTGCAATTCGTCAATGAACTTGGCACTGCGATGGCCGGGCGGGATGATCCGGCCGCGGTCACGAACCTGGCTTTGATTATATCGGACGAGCACTTTTTCACGAATGCCGATGCTTATCATCCGGAAATTCTGCGCGCCGCCGCGCAGGCGCTGATCAAGCTTGGCCCCAACGGCCGCCATGCGTTGGCCGCCGCGTTCAGCGAAAGTCATTATCGCAACGATCCCGAAAGTCTCGAAGAGTTGGCGAAAACCATTGCTGAAGAGCGGCCCGCTGATCCCGTACTGGCAAAAGCGCTTGCCGCCACCGCCTTTGATTTCAGCACGACCAATGGCGGCAGTTATCCGCGTTGCACGACGGACGCCGTGAAGAATTTGCTCTGCCTGCCCGACGGCGTCGCCGCAGTCAGAGCACATCTAACCACCAACGAAATTTTCGCCGATCCCGAACGCTTCCAGGCCGTCATCGACGGCATGGAGTCGATAAACGTGCCCGATTTGCTCACGAATTTGACCGCCATGAACGCCGAGGTCCGGACGAAACTCGTTACCCTCACAAATCATCCCGGCGATTATCGGACCGCGCTGGAAGGGCTGGATGAGCGCATGCGAGGAGAAATTGAAATTCTCGCCGGGCCAAAATAAACGCGGAGGACGCATATCAAAAGTTGAGCAGTATCTTAGCTGCGGAGCGCCGATAGACGGTAGCCCACGGCGTGAGCCGTGGGAATGAGATAAT
>DASXHY010000396.1:0-3575 GCA_036488095.1 Verrucomicrobiia bacterium
CCCGCCATTTGAAAGTAGGCCACGCGAACTTTGTCGCCCGAGTGATTCTCATGCATGGTTAATTTTGGCCAACCGTCAATGCAGCGCCCGAAATCCACCAACCACGCGCCGTTTTTCTCGGTAATACTCACGGGCTTGAGAGCGGCTTGCTCGCGTTCCATCGGCGCCATCTGCGCGAACAAATGATAATTAGAGCAATCAACCACAGAGGCCGGCGCCCAGCTTGCATCGTTGAAACCGGTCTTTTTCCAATTCGGAGGTTCCCCGCGCGAATCGAATTGAATAGCTGCTCGACTGCCGTAGAAATATGGGTGGGTTTCGATGAATGGAGTTTGAGCCAGAACCGTCCAGGATTCATCGGTTCCAATCGTCGAAGATGAATTACCGGGATAGTTCAGGCGCGCCTCCAACATAAAGGCCGGCCTGGCGTTAATGCCGGCGTTTCCCCAGTTTCCCTGCCAATGTCCCGTGGCCGCAAATACGTTCGTGCCCTGTTTCAGAAGTTTGGTGATGTCGTAGGCGTTGTATTGACCATAAAGATAAGGATTGCACCGCGCCGGTCCTCGGCCCAGAAGTTCTCCGTTGAGATAGAGAAGATAATCATTGTGGGCGGTGACATAGACTTTGGCTAGTTTCGGCTTGGCGGAGACCGCGAAAGACTTTCGGAAGTAAGCGAAGTTATTCAGATTGGTGGTTCCATCCCAAATATAATGCGCCGTCCAATCGTTTTGATTCAAGCCAGTGTCAAAATACGCCGGAGCGCTGTATTTGCCGGCCTTGCCGGTTTGATCCCAAATTCGAACCTTCCACCAGAACCGCGTGGTTGGAGACAATGGTTTGCCGGCGTATTCCACCGAAGCCGATTTATCCGAATCCACCTTGCCACTGTCCCACCAGGCAGAGAGGTCGGAGGACGGAGGCCGGATGCCGGAGAAAACAAGGATTTGATACGCCGTCTGTTTTTCTCCGCGAGCAGTGTCCTCCAACTTCCACGTGAACCGCGTTTGGTCCCGGTCGATCGCCAACGGATTGCTCACGCCGTTTACGAGCAGGCCGTCGGGCGCCAATGGGCGGCCAGAAGCAGCGAAAGCAATGGAAGCGATGGAAAGTGTGAGGAGATGTCGCGTTGTAATTGCAAAAACTTTCATTCAGTTAGATTGGGGTGATTCATCGAACTCGTAGGTTCCTGCCTCGACCAGGCATTTGATGGTAGAATCCGCTTCTTGAACCGCAAGCACGCCGGGGTCTTTGGTTTGTGATGTTGCCGGCCACAGAGGTTTGCCGGATTCAGTGATGGTGAAATCTTTTTTGGCAAGTGCAGGAATATAGATCGCGGCGCGGGCGTTGGCGGGGACTTTGACCGAAAGAACAAATTTTCCATCAGCCTTCTTCTCCCAGCGCGTGGTAATGATGCCTTTGACCGTAGGCACTGCGCCTTCGGCAAATGTCAAACCGCCGGTTTCGGGGCGGACATCGAAGGTGGCAAAGCCGCCGCTGGTGGGCTGGATGCCGAGAATATATTTCTGGAAGAGATAGCCCGGATAGGAAGTCCAGGCGTGGTTCGGTTGATAGCCTCGGACAAGCTGGAAACCTTCCCAACAGGCTTTATCCGAGTCCAACATCGGACGATAGCGGGCCAGGTCGCGCACGGCAAAAGCCCCGCCGCCGGCGTTGAACAACCCGCTGTAAAACGCGTCGCCGCCGTAACCGCCGATGTTCGGCTTACCGTCCTTTTCAATAGCGGCAAGAATTTTGGATTTGTCCGATGCCGATTCAATGTCGAAACGCAACGGCCACGCCGAAGCGAGCGGAAACATTCCATTGGTGTCAGTGCGCGCAAGATAGTATTGGCCGTTGAATAAATGACCGTTGATTGCATCTTTCACAACCTCCGCCCGTTGGCCACACTCGTCACTTTGATTGGTTTCGCCGAGTATCGAGAAGATGCGCGAGGCGATGCGGAGGTTTTCGTAGTATTGGCTGGCCGTGGCCACGTTATAACCGCCATCGGGCATGTTGCCGCCGGCGTAATCCGAAATTCGCCATGCGGCGGGATTAAGCAGATTATTGGTGGGGTCCTGAAACGACTCTATCCATCCCAGGAAATGCGTCAGGTGCGGCTCCATTTCACGCAAAAGCGTCTCATCACCCGAAAAAAGATATTGCTGCCACAATAACATCGGCCAATACATCGCCCATTCGGGAATCCGGCGGGACGGCTTGCCGGGAGGCGGAAGTTCCATGTTTCGGTGTCCCGGACTGCAGGCGGAAAAATATCCGTCGGGAAACTGTTCTCCCGCGTAATCGCGCACGACCTTGTCAATCATCATCGTGTCGCGGTCGTTGTAGAGCAGAACGTTTCCAATGTTCCAACTGTCGGCCAGCCACGGCGCTTGCTCGCGATTGGCATCCACGCTGATGATTCCCTGCTGAATATTCTGCCGCGCTGAACGTTCGCACATTTCGTAAATGTTATTGAGCAAATCGCTCGAACAATGAAAACGCCCGACAACATCGGCGTCGCAATAAGCCCACATGCCGCGCACGTCGGAAGCTTTCAATTTTCCAGCGTAACCGGTAACCTTAATTACCTGGAATGACGTATGGCGTGCAAACTCCGCGTGCCAGGTTTCCCTGCCGCCGCGGCAGATATATTCGTCCCATCCGGCGGGAGCCCGTTCGCCCGCCATTTGAAAGTATGCCGTGCGAATTCTGTCTCCCGCATGATTTTCACGCATCGTGATTTTGGGCCAGCCGTCAATGCACCGTCCGAAATCCACCAACCACGCGCCGTTGGTCTGCGTGACGCCCACCGGCTTGAGTTCGGATTGTTCGCGTTCCAGCGGGGCCATTTGCGCGAACAAATGGTAATCAGACCGGTCCACCACCGTAGCGGCGGCCCAACCGGAATCATCAAAGCCGGTTTTCTGCCAACCCGCTGGTTCCAAACGCGAATCAAATCGAATGGAACGGGTCCACGGGTTGCGGTAGAAGTTCGTTGTCTCGGTTTCGATAAAGGCGGTGTGAGCCAGAACCTTCCAGGATTCATCGGTTCCAATCTTCGAAGACGAGCCATCCGGATAGTCCAGTCGCGCTTCCAATAAAAAAGCCGGCTTGGCATCGACGCCGGCGTTATTCCAATAAGCCCGCCAATGGCCCATGGCGGCAAACACGTTTGTGCCGGTTTTCAGAAGTTTAGTGACGTCATAGGCATTGTATTGGCCGTAATTATAGGGGTCACACCGAGCCGGTCCCCGCCCCAAAGGTTGCCCGTTGCAATACAGGAGATAATCGTTATGCGCGGTCACATAAACCTTGGCCCACACGGGTTTGTTCGTGACCACAAACGTTTTTCGGAAATAAGCGAAATTATTCGAGTTGACGGTCCCATCCCAAATATAACTTGCCGCCCATTCATTTTGATTCAGGCCCGTGTCAAAATAGGCTGGCGAACTATAATGGCCTAGCTTGCCGGTTTGATTCCAGATTCGAACCTTCCACCACAATCGCGTGGTTGGAGACAATGGCTTTCCCTTGTATTCGATCGAAGCCGACTTGTCCGAATCCACCTTGCC
>DASXHY010000448.1:0-4280 GCA_036488095.1 Verrucomicrobiia bacterium
TTAGCCGCGCGCTAGCGCACCAACTTAAGCGCAATCTGCTTATCAATCTGCGCTGCTAGGTCGATGTCCGAAACTCCGCCAGCCGTTCGCGTTTGCACAGTCACATCCGTGATCTTGGGATCAAGCTGCTCGACGCGCACCCAAACCGTGCGTTGGTCCACCTTGCCCTGGACAGTTCTCACCGTATTCCCCAAGGCATTGGTCTGGCCGTAAAGTGTGCCTTCAGTGACCAGCTCGCCTTGCTCGCGGATGACCTGCTTGGCCGCCTCAAAAATCGGTTCCGGCGGCTTTTCATAACGCGATTCGATTTTATCCTTGATGAACGGAATCCCGGCCGTCCTTCCTCCAGTCACCGTGTTCACACAACCAACGGCCAGCACCGCGGCGCCCAGGAGGGCCGCAAAAAATTTAAATTTCATGCTGGCCATGCAATCACATTCACAAAATGCGTCAAGCACGGATTCCGAAATGCGGGAACAGAAAGTCCGCAAGGACGATAGAAAATAGCCCACCGATTTATCGGTGGGTAAACATGTCATCACGCAACCAAGCCTCGTAAGGGGCGACAGAAATCTTTTGAGAAGGAACAATTCTTTCGTCTCTACCGGGACTCATGGCTGATTTCGAAACAAAACCCACCGATAAATCGGTGGGCTATTTTCATGCTGCCCCCGACGGGACGCACCTGGATGCCACGGGCGAAACGCTCGTGCCACTAACTCACGTCCGCAACTTCACAGCTTTTTCTTCTCCCCCGTTTTCAAACACCAATGGCTTTGCCGCTTTGGAAATATCACCACCATCCACCGTGATGCCCGCACTCCCCGCGCCTTCCACTTGCAGAAAAACCGCGGCGGGCGCGAGCAGGCGCGCAGCCGTCAGCAGGACATCCTTCGTCTCAATAAACCGCAGCAGGGATTCCGCTTCCTTCGTCCCTTGCGCGTTCAGCGCCGTCACGGCGGCGTCTTCCACGTGATCAAACACCACGGCCGGCCGCGCTTCAGCGCCGGCGACTTCAAAGCGCACGTTATTCAGCGTCAGCCCGCGCACGTTGCGGGCGTAAAGTCCGTAAGCGGGAAAAACTCCGGCGGCATAATATTCGCCAATGGTCTTCGGCACATCGCGCACCGCCGCTTCCTCCGCCGTGCCGCCGCCGGGAAACGTGACGTGGACGTCATTGAAGCTGATATTTTCGATGACACCGCCGACCGCGTTCAGGCCGATGCACGATTTCACTTCACCCGGATTGTAGCCGCTTTTAAATGGCACGTCCGCCAGCGCGACAGGCACAGAAACGATGGCGTGAATCCCACTGAAAGAAATATTCCGGCAAATGCCCACCGGCTCCTGTTCGTCTGATTCGGCAGGCGGCGTATTGGTTTGCGTCGCGGTCGCGCCCGGCGCCGGAGCGCGGCGACCGCGCCCGCCAAGGCCAATCGAAATCGGCCCGGTCACATTTTTCATCACGAGATTCGAGAACGACATGTTCTCGAAGCGCGAGCGCGGCGTGCAATGGATTTTGATCGGGCACCCGTAGGTTTCATAGATGAGGCAATTGGAGACGGTGATATTTTCCGCCTCGCCGCCGCCGAAACGGAACACCGACCAGCGCGTGCTGAACGTGCAATTCGTCACGGTGATAAATTTGCAACTGCCAAACAGCGCGCACGCGTCATCCTGGCATTCCACGATGCAATCGCTGATGCTGACGTGCTGCGCACTGATGAAATGGAAACCGTCGGCGTTATGGATCTCGCGACTGTGAATGTGAATGCCCGTGAGCCACACATACTGGCTTTGGATGATCCGCACCGAGTGATACGCCGAAGCGAAAAGAGAAATGTCACGCACGCGAACATTCGTGCATTGATGCAACAGCAAATGATACGGCCGCTCGTGACTCTTGAGACCGGCGGCGGACGGTTCATTGTTCGGTCCATGAAGGAATTGTTTGCCATTGCCGTCAATTGTGCCCGGGCCTTCAATCGTAATATTTTCCGCTTTGACGGCAAAAATCAGGCCGACATTGCCATCGTTCAGCGTGGAATCGCCGCTGAGTGGAATCGCATCCGCCGCGTGATATTGTTTGCCGTCAGCCGTGCCGAACAATTTCCCGCCCGCCGCGATGCGCAACGTAATGTTGCTCTTCATCTCGACCGTCCCGATGACGAACACGCCCGCCGGCACGAGCACCGTGCCACCCTGGTCCTTGTTGGCGGCGTCAATGGCTGCTTGGAGCGCCGCGGTATCGAGCGTTGCACCATCGCCCTTCGCGCCGAAATCGCGGACATTGTAAACGCGCGCGCCGAGTGTGTTGTCAGGCGAAGCGCCAGGCAATTCAGCGGCCCTGGCGGTCGTAGTGAGCAAACCAGCGCCGACCGAAGCGGTGGAAACGATTCCGAGCCAGTTGCGTCGTGATAGGCATTGTTCGTTCGAATTATTCATAAGGGTATGGGTGTATCGCTGCTTGAGACGCCGCGAACAAACCGGAGGTGACAATTTCTGTTAGCGCGCGATGCAATTGGATTGGGGACCGCGCCCGCCCCGGGCGCAGTGAGTCGCGCCCTCGCGGCTCACTTTGAGGCGTAAAATTATCCCACCGTTCAATGCCTTCCCACGCCTCCGGGTTCGGCGCGGAGCGCGCCGAACAGCGCCCGAGGGCGGGCGCGCTTCCCTTTTCCGGCAAAAATAACGAGGCTCAATTGAGCCTCGTTACCTCGCTGCTAAAATTCTTAGCGGCGGCCGCCCTGGTCTGAATTTCCCGGGCCGTTCGTTCCGCCGTTGTCGCGGTTCGCGTTCCGATTATTAGCCGGCTGATTTTTCTGTTTCGGCGCCTTCACCGCGCGTCCGTTTTCCGGTTTCGGCGTCGGCTGAACCTCCGGCTGCGGTCTGCCCTGCTGATGTTGCCGTGCGTTTTCCGCGGACGGCGCCTGGTTAATCGGCCCTCCACCGGTCGCACTTCGCGCGGCGCTGGAGCCGGGGCCGGATTCTGTTCGCGCACGGGCCGCTCGCGATTATTCAAGTCGCCAGCCGGCTGGGTCCCGCGCGGCGGCGGGTTCCTCAACGCCGGTAGCGGCTGGACAACTCGCGGTTCGGGCTGCGTGACCGGGACCGGATGCGGCGCGGGATTTCGCACGTCCTGCGGGCGATTATCCTGACGAGGATTCGGCTGCTGCACACGATTATCCACCGCGCGCACATTACGCTGCCTCTCCGCCACCGGCTGCTCTTCCTTGTGCCGCAATTCGGCGGTCGAAACCGCCTGGAATTTACGTCCGCTGACACGTTCCACCTCATCCGCGCGCGGTCCATCGTTGATGACCACTTTATTCACCACTTTGGTCTTCGTGATATTAACCGTTTTGTTGATGATGGTCGTGTTGTTGACAATCACCGTCGTCGGGCGCACCGGGTCGTGCATCCGGCGTTCTTCCACGAAGCAAAATGCCGCCGGCGCAATCGTCACGTTCACGCCCACGCCGCCGCGATGTTCGGGCGGCAATGGCGCCCAGCCAACGTATCCGCCGCCCGAGCGCCAACTCACCCACGCCGGCGCCCACTGCGTTTGCGGCACCCAAATCCAGCCATAACCTCCGGCCAATTCCCACCGGCCATAATGATACGTTGCCCACGCCCACGGCTCATCGCTCTCCCAATACCAACCCGCCTCGGTCAATTCCCAATGCCCGTTCGCGTAAGGCCGCCAGCTCGCGTCCACCTGCGACGGTCGCCAGCATTGCCCGTATCCATCCACCGTGACCCATTGTCCGTACGGACTAAGCGGCTGATAAAAATCGTTCTCGTTCTGAATCACCACCACTGCGGGCGCAGCCGGCGGCGGAGCCTCTTGCTGCACGACCACCGGCTCGGGCGGCGGAGGCGGCGTGTAAGCCGTCTGCGGCTCCGGTTGCTGCACCACGTAAGTCGTGCAACCTGTCAACGCGCTCAGGACCAAAGTCACCAGCCCGATTTTGCCGACAGAATAATTTGTTTTCATTTATGGTAAGACGTGCTTCACGGATTTTAATTCAGTTAAGACGCAATCCCCGCTGGCCCAATGAAATACGACGTAACAGGTCCGGTAAAGCCCACCGTTCAATTGAATCTCAAGTCGCTCGCTCACAACGGTTTAAACACAAAACCGCCAACCAATTGATAAAAATAAATGTGGAAATCATTTGCATTCCTGCCAAAACGGGCGATGCTCGGCCAGCACTGTTAGCTAGTACTTGTCATTTCAAGCATGGGCAATCCTCAAGTGAACCTCGTTCAGTGATGAT
>DASXHY010000474.1:0-5118 GCA_036488095.1 Verrucomicrobiia bacterium
AATAGCGCTCCAAAAAGTAGGAGACGAGGTGACGAGTCTCATCAATTCTTTCAAAGCACAGGAAAATAGAGACTCGTCACCTCGTCACCTACAAAGAGAAGTATCTTTTAACGCGTTTGTGAGGCGATTTCCGATACTTGCCGGCGGGACGTCGGCGCTCCCAGGCCGCAAAATACTTCTAGCGCCCGGCGGCGGCTTTTGTATCGTAAGTTCACTTGGGCGACGCGCGTGCGCGAAGGCTCAATTCCCGGAAAGGCAACGAAAATGGAACCCAAAGCTGATATTGCACTGATTGGTCTGGCTGTGATGGGCCAGAATTTGATTTTGAACATGAACGATCACGGCTTCACCGTGGTCGCCTTCAATCGCACGGTCGAGAAGGTCGACCAGTTTCTTGCCAACGAAGCCAAGGGCACGAAAGTCATTGGCGCGCATTCCATCGAGGAAATGGTCGCCCAACTCAAGCGCCCCCGCCGCGTAATGCTCATGGTCAAGGCCGGCAAACCGGTGGATGAATTTATCGAGCACCTCCTGCCGCATCTCGAGCCCGGCGATATTATCATCGACGGCGGCAATTCGCTGTTCGAAGACACGGCGCGCCGCGTGAAATACGTCGAGAGCAAGGGATTGCTTTATATCGGCACGGGAGTCAGCGGCGGCGAGGAAGGCGCGCGCCATGGCCCGAGCATCATGCCGGGCGGTTCGCCGGCGGCGTGGCCGCACGTGAAGGACATTTTCCAGGGCATCGCGGCAAAAGTGGACAACGGCGTGCCCTGCTGCGATTGGGTCGGCGAAGGCGGCGCGGGTCATTACGTGAAAATGGTCCACAACGGCATCGAGTACGGCGACATGCAATTGATTTGCGAAGCCTACAACATTTTGAAAAACGGCCTCGGAATGTCCGCCGACGAAATGCACGAGGTGTTCAAGCAATGGAACACCGGCGAACTGGAGAGTTATTTGATCGAAATCACGCGCGACATTTTGGCGTTCAAGGACACCGACGGCCAGCCGCTGGTGGAGCATATCCTCGACACCGCCGGTCAAAAGGGCACCGGCAAATGGACCGTGCAAAACAGCGCGGACTTGGGCATCCCGATTACGTTGATCGCCGAAGCCGTTTATGCCCGCTGCGTTTCCGCGCTCAAAGACGAACGCGTGAAAGCCGCCCGGAAATTGAAAGGGCCGAAACCCACTTTGCCGCAATCGAAAAAGCCGGAGGCGAAAAAGGAATTCACCGACAACGTGCGCGATGCGCTTTACGCCTCCAAAATTATCAGCTACGCGCAGGGTTACATGTTGATGCGCGCGGCCGCGAACGAGAACAAGTGGAACCTCAACTACGGCGGCATCGCGCTCATGTGGCGCGGCGGCTGCATCATCCGCTCGCGGTTCCTCGGCAAAATCAAGGAAGCCTACGACGACAACGGGAAGTTGATGAACCTGTTGCTGGATGATTATTTCCGCGGTGAAATCAAGCGCTGCCAGAAAGGCTGGCGCAACGTGGTCTCTGCCGCCTTCAAACGCGGCATCCCGGTGCCGGCGTTCAGCACCGCGCTCTCGTTCTACGATAGCTACCGGAGCGCCCAGTTGCCGGCGAACCTCCTACAGGCGCAACGGGATTATTTCGGCGCCCATACCTACGAACGCATCGACAAGCCGCGCGGCGAGTTCTTCCACACGAACTGGACCGGGCGCGGCGGCACGACGGCGTCGGGGTCCTATACGGCCTGAGAAATACTGGCGCCAGGGGCAATATCCACGGTAGAAGCGTGTTACGTGTTCCGTGTTGCGTGAATACATGTTCGCGCCGCATTTCTCATTTTTTAATTTTTAATTTTTAATTTCTCATTTCCCCCCGGGGTGGGGGTGAGTCCCCATTATGGTATTCCTCAAAAACCGCTAGATAGGTAAGGCAATGCCATGAATTACGAGGCCGTTGAAGAGACCATTAAAGCCGGATATCGCGAAGTTTCATCCCAATATCGCCACGACGACGAAATCGAGGTTACGACGCCGAATCATCAGCGGATTTGCGCAACTTTGCAGAGAATTTGCGTTTCATTTACCCATCCCATCAGGGCGTTGGATGTCGGCTGCGGAACGGGCCGGTATTTTCATTGCCTCACCAATGTCGTGGAACTCACGGGTGTGGACATCTCCGATGAGATGCTGCGGGCGGCGGAAACGCACCCGGTGCGGCAGGAAATAATCTCCGTGAAGAAAATCCGGCTGATTCGCGGAAACGCCTATCTCAGTTCGTTCCAGCCCGGGTCCTTTCATTTTATTTACTCGCTGGGGATGTTCGGAAACGGCTGCCCGGTGACAGTGGAGTTGTGCAATCACTTCTACGATTGGCTGGCCCCCGGCGGGAAGCTTTATTTCAACACCGTGGATTTTGCCGGATTGCCCCTGTGGTATCGCGCTCGGCGCCAGGCCCGCGATTTTGTTTATCCAATGCTCAGCCGCCGGTGGAAAAATGTGCTGGACGAGCGCGAGTCGCGGCAACCTTGGTTTTCCATGAAACGCAGCCAGTTGGAAGATGTTATGCGAAAGACAAAATTCCCCACCTTCCAGGTGGCGTCCCACATTTGCGAATCCCCCTTGTGGACCGGGCGGCATCTGGAATGCATCGCCAGCAAGCGGCTGAATTAAGCGATGCAGTTGGAAAAGGGGAGCGCGCCCGCCCCGGGCGCCGTTCGGCGCGCCTCGCGCCGAACACTGCGGCGTGGGAAGGCACCGAACGGTGGAATCATTTCGTGCCTCAAAGTGAGTCGCGAGGGCGCGACTCACAGCGCCCGAGGCGGGCGCACTCCCCCATCTTCACGCTCGGAAACGGCCCTTGCATCGGAGTCGCGCGCGCGCGCAAACCACTGCGCTACAGAAAGCACAATTGAATTGCATTAGTAGGCGTCCTTGTGAGATGATAAGGCCAACATCAGTCGCGTAATTATCATCTGAAATGCGTTACATCGTCGAGCCGCTCCGGGCCCCATCCTCAATTCAGATGACAAAAACCTTTTTCACTTCGAATGTCTAAATCCATTTTCGGTCGGGATCGTTTTCCTTTCCTTTTCGTTTTGTTGTGTCTGCTGCCACACGGCGTCGCGAAAGCAGGCGGAACATGGGCTTCATTGGCCAGCGCGCCGCCGCTGGGTGTCAATCACGCCATGCTTTTAAGCGACGGCACCGTTTATACGGACAACGGCAACGGCCAGTGCTGTCGGCTGACGCCCGATATACACGGCAGCTACCGAAACGGCACTTGGACGCACCTGTCAACGATGAACGACGCTCGCCTGTTTTTCGCCTCCCAGGTATTGACCAGCGGCAACATTTTCGTGGCAGGCGGCGAATACGGCACCGGACGCCACCATGCGGAATTATTCGATCCCTTGAACAACGCGTGGACGAAGATTCCCGACCCAAGCCCCGGCCCCGCATTTTCCGACGCGATTTCTGAAATTCTTCCCAACGGCAACATGCTCGTCGCGCCCGTCAGTCAATTTGGCGGCAACGTCATTTACAACGTAGCAGCCAATACCTGGTCGACAGCGGCCAATACCCATAACCAGAATGAAGTCGCCTGGACCAAATTGCCGAACGACACCATCGTCACGATTGATACCGGCGCGCAAACCTCGGAACACTACGTGCCGTCGTTGAACCAGTGGATAATGGATGGCAACGTGCCGGTGGTCGTTTATGGTTACGGTGCGGAACTCGGGGGAGGATTTTTGCTGCCGGACGGTCGGGCGTTTTACATCGGCGGCAGCACCAATACCGCCATTTACACGCCCAACGCCTCGCCGGCGGGCGCGGGCACTTGGGTCGCCGGTCCGCCCATGGTTTTTGGAACGAATAATTTGGGCGCCGTCGATGCCCCGGCGGCGATGATGGTCAATGGCAAGATTCTGTGCGACATCGGACCGGTCGGGGGCTTCAACGGTCCTGCCAGCTTTTACGAATACGACTACCTGGCCAACGCGTTCACGCAAGTCAGCGCACCCGGCGGTGGCCTCACCTATGACAACGCTCCCTTCGTCAACAGCATGCTCTGCCTGCCGGATGGAAGCGTGTTATTTGTCGGCGGCCAAAACTCCAAGTCGCTCTACATTTACACTCCCGACGGCTCACCTGTCCCATCCGGCCAACCGGTCATCAACAGCATCACGGAAAACGCCAATGGCTCGTTTCACATGACCGGCCTGGGATTCAACGGCATTTCCGAAGGCGCCGCTTATGGCGATGACGAGCAGATGGCCAGCGACTATCCGCTGGTGCGCATGACGAATAGCGGCAGCGGCAACGTCTATTACGCCCGGACTTTCAACTGGACCAGCACGAGCGTGCAAACCGGCAGCCGCGTGATCGCCACAGAATTCACCCTGCCGCAAAACCTGCCATCCGGCAATTATTCACTCGTCGTCGTGGCCAATGGCAATCCTTCAGTCGCGACGAATTTCACCTATTCTCCTCCGCCGGTTCCAACCGGGCTGACGGCGGTCAGCGGAAGCAATTCATTCGCGCGAATGAGCTGGAACGCGAGCTCAGGCGCGACGGCTTACAACGTGAAACGTTCCGCAACCAGCACCGGCTATTTCACCACGATTGCGACCATCACCGGCCTCACTTATACAAATACCAGCCTGACGAACGGCATCACCTATTTCTACAAAGTGGCCGCGGTCGGCCCCAACGGCCCCAGCAGCGATTCCGCCGCCGTCAGCGCCACGCCCGCGGGCCCGCCGCTCATTCCTGGTGCGACACCGGTAAGCCTGTCGTCATATTACAATCGCATTGGCATTTATACTGATGGCCATACCTTCGCCGGCAACGGTGGTTTGGACGCCGGCGGGTCAGCCTATTCAGCCAATTTATTGGGCACGTCGCTAGTGTGGAACAGTCTTGTTTTTGCCTTCGGCCCGGCGAACGCCGGAGACGTGGTCACCTGCGGCGGCCAGACGATCCCGCTGCCCGCGGGCCAGTTCAACACATTGCAAATCCTCGCCACTGCCGTCGGCAGCAGTCAACCCGGGGAAACTTTTACCGTGACTTACACCGATCTTTCCACGGCCACGTTCACCTGCAGTTTCAGCGATTGGGCCAACCAACAAT
>DASXHY010000564.1:0-6512 GCA_036488095.1 Verrucomicrobiia bacterium
GTGGAATCGAAAAAGGAAGGCGGCGGGATTTCGTGAACCACCACGATTTACGATTTGCGATTTACGAGCGGGCGGTCGTCGACGCGTCAGAGTTTCTCCACGTGTTCCGCCCAATAAATTCCCAGAGCTTTGACACGCGCCTGGAACAGGTTCCACTCGACCGGCTTGACGAGATATGAGTTGGCCCCCAAAGCGTAGGCCCGATCGATGTCTTCCCGCATACCCGACGAGGACATCACCACCACCGGAATGAACCGATGACTCCGGTCGGATTTGCAACGGAGCCACTCCAGGAATTCAAAGCCATTGATTCGTGGCATTTTCAAGTCGAGCAGGATCACGTCGGGGATCGGGTATTTTCTGCGATTCGCATAAACGCCCTTGCCCTCAATGTATTCCGCTGCTTCGCCACCATCCTCGACGGCGATGAGACGAATGTGAAGGGGAGCGCGTCTGAATTCCATTTCGAGCATCAAAACGTCATTCGGATCGTCTTCCACTAACAGAAACGTAGTCACACCGGTCACTCCGCCATTTCACGCCGACCGGGCCGTTCGCGCCATGGGGCAATTCCATACCGAATCAGCAACAGCCCGCAAAATCAACAGCCGGGGTTTTCGAAATACGTGCGGACTTTCCCCCATGGAACGCATCCTGACGGCGTGGTCTGTTAGACTATGGGAAGCGTTTGGACTCAATTTCTCCTATGTTCCTCGGCCTTATTGGCTTTCTTTCGTGGATACATCTCTATTTTCCGCCGAAACGCGATTCAATGGATCCCCAGATTGAGCGAAGCACGGCGCAAAGTCATGATTCGGATACATAGCTTCCTTGAATGATATGGGCGACACGGTTGAACCTGGTCAAAAAAATCGCGCCGGGCCGCCCACAGATTCTAAATCTAATAAAGGCGTACTGCGGATGCTCGGCCCCGGTTTGATTACCGTGGCCTCGGATGATGACACGAGCGGCATCGCCACCTACTCCCAGGCGGGCGCACAATTAGGCTATTCGACTCTGTGGACGATGGTCGTGGCGTACCCGCTGATGACGGCGGTTCAATTGATCAGTGCCTTAATTGGCCGGGTCACGGGCTGCGGGATTGCGGCCAACATGCGCCGGCATTTTCCTCCCGCGTTCATGTATTTTTGCGTTGGGCTGATGGTGCTCGGCAATATGATTAACATCGGCGCGGACATTGCGGCCATGGGAGCGGCGGCGCAACTGATCTTTGGGGGGGAACATTTGCTCTACGCGGCGGTGTTCGCGATCGGCTCCCTGCTGCTCCAAATTTTTATCCAATACACAAAATACGTCAAAATCCTGAAATGGCTGACTTTGGTTTTATTCTCTTACGTTGGAATTGTCTTCGCCGTGCATGTCCCGTGGCGGGAAGTTTTGAAAGGGATATTCTTTCCCTCGCTCTCACTCAACAGTGGTTTCCTGACTGTATTGGCGGCAATTTTTGGGACGACGATCAGCCCGTACCTGTTTTTCTGGCAGGCTTCCGAAGAAGTCGAGGAAGTCAAATGTGTAAAGGAAGACAAGCCGCTGATCAAAGCGCCGGAGCAAGCGCCGGCTCAAATTCATCGCATCGACCTGGACACTTACATCGGAATGGCCGTTTCCAACGTGATCGCGTTTTTCATCATGGTAACCACGGCAACGACGTTGCACGCCAGCGGCAAGACGGATATTCAGACTGCGGCGCAGGCGGCGGAAGCCTTGCGCCCGATTGCCGGGAGGTTCGCTTTCCTGCTTTTCGCTTTGGGCATCATTGGCACCGGACTTCTCGCCTTGCCGGTGCTGGCCGGTTCCGCATCGTATGCGGTTGGAGAAATTTTCAAGTGGCGAACCGGGCTGGAAGCAAAACCGCACCGTGCGAAAAAATTTTACGGCCTGCTCGCTGCCATCATGCTGGCCGGTCTGGCTTTGAATCTTATCCATCTGGATCCAATCCGGGCATTGTTTTGGAGCGCGGTCGTCAACGGCATCATTGCGCCGCCGATCCTGGTCGCCATGATGCTCCTTGCAAGCCGGACCGAGGTGATGCGGCAATTTGTAATTTCTACCCGGCTCAAAATCATGGGTTGGATTGCAACCACCGTAATGGCGATCGTTGCCATCGGTTCAATTGTGGGATGGTTTTGCGCCTGGGCGAACCATCGGTAGACGCCTGTTTGCTATTCGACGACTCCGGATATGTCCATCTTGCGCGTTGCCAGAGAACAAAAATCATCCGCCAGACGCATACATCGTTCCAGAGAACAAGGGTGTGTGGCTGGCCTCGTTCGTACCTCGATTCAATCATCCGCCTTCACAAATCCGACTGAAACAAGCCTGCGAAGTAATTCCCAATTTTGCTGAACAAACTTTGATGCTTCAGATCGGCCATCGTCAATGGCCGTGACTTGGCTTTATCCTCCTCGAACGTCCTGGCGAGCGTCGCGGCAAAATTCTTGTCTAGAATATTCAGGTTGGCTTCGTCATTCGCATGGAACGATTTTTCATCGAAATTCACGGACCCGACCGTCGACCAGATGTCGTCCACGACCATGATTTTGCAGTGATAGAGGGTGGGCTTGTATTCGTAAAACTTCACGCCGGCGGCCAGCAGTTTCTTCAACCGCGAACGCGACGCCATGTGCACGGCTGGATTGTCGATCTTGGCCGGGATAATCACCTCCACGTTCACGCCGCGTTTGCGCGCGTCCAGCATGGTTTGAATGGCCAGCTTGCTCGGAACAAAATAAGCATGTGCCAGGCGGATGTTCTTTCGCGCGGCGGCCATCGCCAGCAGATACGAAAGCCGCGCTTGCTCGGCGTGGTCCCTGGGGCCGCTCGGAAAACATTGCGCCTTGATTGTCCCGGCCGCCTGAAGCTCGGGAAAATAGTCGCCCCCGTGCAGCACCTGGGATTTCGCCGCCAGCCAGTTCCCGCAAAAAACCCCTTGCATCTGCGCCACGACCGGGCCTTCAACCCGAAAATGGATATCGCGCCATTTGCCGCGTTCCGCGTTGCCGCTCCAATTATCCGAAATGCAAACGCCTCCGATGAATCCCACCTTCCCATCCACCACCATCAGCTTGCGATGCGTGCGATGCGTGAGACGGAAGAACCGGATCGTGATCAGCGGGTTTAACCGGACCACCTTCACGCCCGCGTCGGTCATCCGTCTCTGGTCCTTTCGCTTCAAGAGCCACGAGCCGATCCAATCCACGATCACCCGCACCTTCACCCCTGCCCGCGCGCGCTCGCTCAACGCGTCAATGAATTGATCGCTCACCTTGCCTGAACTCCAGATGAACGTCTCCAGCGTCACCGTCTTTTGCGCGCCGCGGATCGCCTCGATCATCGCCGGAAAAATCTGGTCCCCGTTTTGCAGTTCAACAATCTTATTGCCATCGACCAACGGCGCGCCGAGCAAAGCGCTGATCGAATTGCGGAACTGCGGATCACTCACCGAGTAATCGGTTTTGATTTCGCGCCGGATTTGTTTTTCCGACATGACCGGCCTGGTAACCGAGGAACAGCCGCTTCCAATCGCAAAAGCAATGAGAAGAGCAAAACACCGGCAACCCGAAACCGCCCCCAGAATCTTCGATTTCATCATTAAAACAAACACCCCATTGCCCATCGTGCAACGCGGGCAAAGTACCCATCAGGCATTTGCTGCTCAAGTCACGGCACGTAGTTCGTTATCGCCAGCGACTGCCCGTAATAACTGTGTTTGGCGCTCATTGCGCTCCATCTCCACCAGTTTGTTCTTGGCCAATCCAGGTTTGCAATCTTCAGGCTTTTCCGCATCTGCTTGCCCCGAATTTTGAACCGTGCGAAAATCATCGCCGATGGCACGCAGCGAAAAAAGTTCGCATTTCCGGCCGGCTTCGATACGTTTGCGAAGCGCCAGGAATAATTACTTGCGCGCGCCACATTAACAGATTGCGCCCGTAGCTCAGTTGGATAGAGCATCTGCCTTCTAAGCAGAGGGTCCCGCGTTCGAATCGCGGCGGGCGCGCCATTTTCCTTCCAGGACTCATATGACCAATCGACGCACAAAACTTGCTGCCAGACACCTCCACGATTTGAAATGCCTGGCGGCGGCGAGGCTTGGTCTCGTGGCTTGGTTGACCTTTGCCAGTTCCACTTCCGCAACGCTGGCGATTGCTGCGACCAATCAACAGGATGCCGCATCGTTGGGGGGAACCAATGCAACGCCGGTGCGGCCGGTTTGGGGTTCGTCACCGATGCCCGAACCGTATCCTTATGTCAATTCCGGGGGCTTTAGCGGACCAGCGGTGCCGCTCTCGCCCGACCCGCTCGTCGCCTATCGCTGGCCGAATCCCCGCGCGAGCGACGGCTTGCAAATCTACCTCCTGAAACCTGTATCGGTTACTGCCGATACAAGTGGTTCGTTTGGCAATCTGCAATCGTTGATGAGCGCTGATCCTAACGTAACAGTCCAGGGAGTGGGTTCCATCCAGATGGATTTCGGGCGCGAAAATGCGGCATGGCTCGAATTCGACAGTCCGGATTTCAGCGGCGCAGTGACGATGAGCATCAGCGAATATAACCTGCCGGAAACGACCGGAAACGGCGCCGCCCACAACGTAAAAACGCTCACGCCGATCAAGCATGGCAACAGCTATCGACTGGAACTGAACAGCCAATTGTATGAAGGCGTGCGTTTTGGATGGATACACGTCACGTCGTTCTCCGCTCCATGGCACATTACTGGAGTGAGGCTCGTGTGCCAGACCAAACCGGCCAATTACAACGGCAGTTTTTCCTGCAGCGACGACATGCTCACCCGCATCTGGTATGACGCGGCCTACACGGTAAAATTAAATCTGTTGAGCAATTATTTCGGCGCGATATTGATCGATCGCGGCGACCGGATTTCATGGACCGGAGACGATCACTGCGCGCAAGCCGCGGCGCTGGCGGCGTTTGGCAATTATGATTTTATCAAGGAGAGCCTCACCAGCACGGCTAAACAGAACAACGGCATCCGCAGCTATGCGCTCTATTGGGTCTTAAGTTTGATCGACTACTACAATTACACCGGCGATGCGTCCATGCTGCTTGCAAATATCAACAATGCCCAGGCAACCCTGGATGACGCCTATGCGGTCTATGGCACGAATCCCGGTCTTGGGTTTTACGGATGGGACGAGCGCCTTGGCGCGGGATTTGAAAACGCAAACTGTCCGGAGGCACAGAACGCTTACAAAATGCTTTCGATCCAGGCCTGGACAAAGTTTGCCGCAGCCATGGCCACCTGCGGGCGGACTAATCTTCAGGCGAAATACAACGGCTACGCCAATGGAAAGCTCGGCGCCTTGCGCCAGAATCCCGTCTGGTATCAAAGTTTCGGCCTGCACGCTTGCGCCGATGCCGTGAACACCGGCCTCCTGAATAGCTCGGAGAAGAACGCCATCCAGCAACAGCAATTTACCGATCGGGTCAATTGGGTTTCTTATTCACCGTTCAACCAATACTTCATCATCCAAGCTTTTGCCGGACTGGATAAATATGACGACGCTTTGAGTTCGATTTACGACCTTTGGGGCAGCGAAATCAAGTATGGCGGGACCACCTTTTTTGAAGTTTCTCATCCATCGTGGAACGCGGACATCGGCGTCAATGAACCGGTGCCCAACTGCCAGGTGGGCTACACAAGCCTTTGCCACCCCTGGAGCGCTGGCGTAGTCAAATGGCTCAGCGAGGAGGTTCTTGGCATTAAGCCGATCGCGCCCGGATTTCAAACGTATCAAATTCTCCCGCACTTGGGGAGCACTCTCACTTATGTCACAGGCACAACGCCCACACCGCGCGGAAGTATCCAGGCGAGCTTCAATGTTTCGAATGGCCGATGCACCGTTTCCGCACCCGCGGGAACGGTTGGAACGGTCGGCATTCCGAAGGTTGGAAAAACCATCAAGCGCATTCTCATCAATGGAAAACCCGCCTGGAATGGTGCGTTTCATTCCGTGACCGGAATCGGCGGCGCGCAGGAAGATTCCGAGTTCATCTACTTTACCGATGTACAGCCGGGAACCTATTCGATGAAGGTGTCCTATAGCGGTTCGACTCCGGTCTATAAGGAGCCGGTTGAAAAGTATGCTGCGGAGTTTATAAAACAGGATTCGACCACGAGCGGCAACTGGGGCGGAGTCTACGGTAAGGACGGTTATATTCTTTGCAAATATGACGACAAAGGCAATGACATCAGGTCCTTGCCGGCCTACGTCAATTCGGTGACTTACAACGTCCCGCATTCCGCTGTCTGGGCGTCCGGCACAAACGATTCCCGCGCGCTCGCGCCGGATTCGAGCAATCAAAATCCCAGGAATGCCGCGTGTGTCTACACGGACCAAGGCAACACGCCGACCATGACCTTCATGATCAACACTACCGGGACTAGGCGGTATCAAGTGGCGCTCTACTTTGTGGATTGGGATAGCCGGGGGCGGCAGCTTTCCCTCGAGATGTTCGACGCCAACACGTTG
>DASXHY010000566.1:0-7469 GCA_036488095.1 Verrucomicrobiia bacterium
GTGACGGCGGTAAAATATCAACTGCCCATTAAAGTAATTGTCATCAAGAACAATTCGCTCGGCCAGATCAAGTGGGAGCAGATGGTGTTTTTGGGCAATCCCGAATTCGCGTGCGATTTGCACCCGATCGATTTTGCCGCATTTGCGCGCGCCTGCGGAGGGATTGGGGTGACGGTGAGCGAACCGTCCGCGTGCGGTCATATCATCCAGGACGCGCTGGCCGCGCCGGGGCCGGTGTTGGTGGAATGCGTGGTCGATCCTTATGAGCCGCCGATGCCGCCGATGATTGAAGCGAAACAAGCGCTGCATTTTGCGGAATCGCTGGCGCGCGGCACGCCGCGGCGGATGAAAATTGCGACGACCATTTTGGAAGATAAAGTGAAGGAGTTGGTTTGATTAATGAATATCGTAGCAGCCGAGGTAAGGGCGTGTTGCTCAAATCCAAAGAGCGAAAAACCTGGCATCCTCCTCGTCCTCGTTCTCATCCTCGTAATCGAAATTCCCAATAAATCGAGGACGACGACGAGAACGAGAACGAGGGACGAACGCTCTTTCGCGCCCAAGCTACTTTGGGAACACGCCCCTACCTCGGCTGCTACACAAACAGGAAAGGAAAATAATTATGGAAAATCAATTAAATGGAAAAAGAGTGGCGATTCTGGTCGCCGATGGTTTTGAACAGGTGGAATTGACGGGCCCGAAGGAGGCTTTGGAAGCCGCGGGCGCGAAGACGGACATCGTTTCGCCGGCGGAGAAAAAAGTGAAGGCCTGGGACGAGGATGATTGGGGCAGCAAATACAAAGTGGACGTGCCCCTCGCCGAAGCCAATGCGCGCAATTACGACGCGTTACTGCTTCCCGGTGGCGTGATGAATCCCGACCATCTTCGCCGCGAACCGGCGGCGGTCGAGTTCGTGCGGCAATTTGTGGCCTCGGGAAAACCCATCGGCGCGATCTGCCATGGCCCGTGGTTGCTGATCAATGCGGACGCGGTGAGAGGGCGGCGCATGACTTCGTATCCGTCCATCAAAATCGACCTGATTAACGCGGGCGCGAACTGGGTGGACGAGGAAGTGGTGGTGGATAACGGCATCGTGACGAGCCGCAAGCCGGCGGATATTCCGGCGTTCAATCGAAAATTGCTTGAACAAATCGGCGAAGGCGTCCACGCGCGGCAAGGTTCGCCGCAACGGGCCATGTCGGAGTGAAGAAACCGTACCAGAACGGCAGGAGAATGTTCGGCAAGGGAATAAATTCAAAGCATTGTCTTCATTCCCTTGCCGAACATTCCTCTGCCTTATCCTATTCCCCTGACTTTGTCTTTCTTCAGTTTTTGGGTCGGTGCTCCACCTCACCTTTTCGTTGCCACGGGATTTGTCGCTGGCTAGTCTGGCTTCGCGATGGTCGCCTCCATTTTAGATTTTCTGGATATAGGCTACTGGGTGTTTTCTTCGCCGGTGTTTCTCATTATCGGCATTTTTCAGCTTTGGATGTTCATCGATGCGGTGCAGCGTCGCGAATGGATTTGGGCCAGCTTTATTTTCTTCGCTCCGGGGATGGGTGCTTTGGGGTATTACCTTTTTGTCTATCGCGAAATGCCCTCGGCCACGCGCGGTTTCGAGTTGCCCGGCGCGGTCGACCGGCGGCGCATCAAGGACCTTCAGGCCAAGATTCATCATCTCGACAAGCCGCATCATTACTCGCAACTCGGCGATATTTATTTTCAACAGGGCAAACTGGACAAGGCGGAGGAATGTTATCGCGCCGCGATGGAGCGCGACCCGCAGGACATCGACACGCGGGCGCACTTCGGCCAATGTCTGCTGCGCGCGAAACGTCCCGCCGAGGCGCGTCCGCTGCTCGAAGGCGTCGTCGCGGAAAATCCCAAGCACGACTACGGCTATTCGCAGATGGCGTTGGCGGAAACCTACATGGCCCTAAACGAAACCGACAAGGCGTTCGCGATTTGGAAACAGGTGACCGAATATCACTCCTACCCGCGCGCGAAAGTTCAACTCGCGGAAATTTACATCGCGCGGAACCAGCCCGACGTGGCGCGCAGCGAATTGCGCGAAGTGATTTCCGATGACGCGCACGCGCCGACCTTCCAACGCCGCCGCGACCGCGTGTGGATACGGCGGGCGAGGAGTTTGATGGGGAAGTTGAAGTAGATTGATGCAATAAAATATTACATTGGCCAGTTCTGCTCTCTTTACTACCCGCCCTGATGGATGCCCCCTTTATGATCTTTGAGTATCAGGCTTCGTTCTTTAATGCTGCAAATCGAGCGAGATCTGATTGAATGGGACTAAATAATGGGCCATCCGGCTGGAAATGGATTAAAATGATCTCGATAGGAGCAATATTTGGTGGCGGTGAGTTGGCTGGAGCTAAAATCGACCGTTTAATACATCGATTTTGCTCAGCGTTGCCACCTGTGCAGGATCCAAACTTTCCTGATATAAATATTGTATTCCATGTCCCTGGTTCAATCGTAAAGCCGGATTATTCCGGGATTCGCACTGGGAAGTTTTCGGCGAAATCCAAGACATTGATGATTCAAGTTGCCGTTCCGGAGTCTTTAAAGGATTCACCCGAATTGGAATCCTTTTTGCATGAGTCGATTATCGAGGCCATTGCCGTGGCGAAAATGTTCTTCGAAAAGAAGAAAGTGCAGTTCATCGAGAAAAAATATTTGAGTGTGATCGAAGAAATGCAGAAGAGACTTCAAATACATTGAAGATACGAGGTCACGCGACCTCGACTCGTGAAATTCGCGTAAAACCGTTTTTCGAATCCGTGTTTATCAGTGTCCATCCGTGGTTAAAAAGCTGATGCACAAATTCAATTAACCCGTGCAGAAAATGGAGTAGCGTGGGGCCGCATTTCCTTTTATTCTTGCTGACGATGAAAACGATTCAAGCGGAAGCCGGCCAGATCCCTTTTGCGAAGCAGATCGAGGAGATCGTCATGTCCACGCCGGTCATCGACATTCACACCCATCTTTACGAGCCGGTTTTCAAGGACTTGCTGCTGTGGGGCATCGATGAGTTGCTCACGTATCATTACCTCGTCGCCGAGGTGTTCCGCTATCTCGACATGCCCTACGATAAATTCTGGGCGATGTCCAAGACGCAGCAGGCGGACTTGATTTGGGACCAGCTTTTCATCCAGCACTCGCCGGTTTCCGAGGCGTGCCGCGGCGTGCTCACAACGCTCCAGGCGCTCGGCCTCGATGTGAAAAAGCGCGACCTGCCCGCGTTGCGCCAATGGTTCGCGGGCCAGGAGGTGGACGGCTACATCACGCGTTGCATGGAATTGGCGGGGTTGAGCAAGATTCACATGACCAACTCGCCGTTCGATGATTTGGAACGGCCCGTTTGGGAAAAGGGTTTTTCGCGCGACAGCCGGTTCACGGCGTGCCTGCGCATTGACCCGTTGTTTTTGTGGTGGCCGGAAGCGGGGCCGAAGCTGGGCAAATGGGGTTACAACGTAGACATGGGCACGCCCGGGCCGAAGTTCTTCGACGAAATCCGCCGGTTCCTGGCAGATTGGGCAAAGAAGATGAACGCGCGTTACGTGATGGCATCGATTCCGCCCGAGTATAAGTTCCCGGATAAAAACATCAGCGCGCAAATCGTGGAGAAAGCGATTTTGCCGTTTTGCCGCGAGAGCGGGTTGCCGCTGGCGCTCATGCCGGGTGTGCGACGCCAGATTAATCCGCAATTGAAACTGGCCGGCGACGGCGTCGGTCTTAGCAATCTCGAGACGATCCAGAATCTTTGCGCGCAGTTTCCGGATAATAAATTTCTCACGACAGTGCTGGCGCGCGAGAACCAGCATGAGTTGTGCGTGTTGGCGCGGAAATTCCGCAACCTGCACATCTTCGGCTGCTGGTGGTTCACCAACGTGCCGCTCATCATCAATGAGATGACGCGGATGCGTCTGGAGTTGATTGGGCTGAGCATCACGCCGCAGCATTCGGACGCGCGCGTGCTCGACCAGATTATTTACAAGTGGACGCACTCACGGCGCATCATCGCGCAGATATTGGTGGAGAAATACGCGGACCTCGCGCAAACCGGCTGGCACGTGAGCCGCGAGGAAGTGCGACGGGACGTGAAGGATCTTTTCGGCGGGGCTTTCGAGCGGTTTTGCGGGTGACGAATTTTGAATACCAGATTGGCAATAATTTTTGCGGCTCTGTTTATTTTGGCACCCTGCGTTTGGGCAGCCGAGAACAAGCCCACCGAAGAAGAGAATACGCTGCTGAAGCTTATTCTGAAACAGTCATACCCTGATGGAGGCTACACGGTAGTTGCTCCAGACACCTCGATATTCGGAGGATTCAGCGACGCCTCCGAAGAGACTAAGAAATTCAAGAGCGGCATCGCGGCAAATCTAAATATTTTTGGAACTAATAATGTGGCAATAACCGAGTTGATCGATCGTCTTTATAAACGGAACGAGAAACCAACTCGATTGACGATTCAATCAGTTCAAAAGGACGGCTATCTGATTGATTTTGACCGAAAGTTTGAAAAATATTTCGCCAAAGACGGGGGTGGGTGGGAAAAATGGTATAAAGAAAATCCCAAAGCTCACGGCTTTACAAATATTTCTTTGCCTGTTTACGACCGAATGACGGGATTAGTGATTGTATACAAGGGGACGCAATCACATTGGTTGGCAGGGCGCGGCAATCTCATTCTATACAGGTTTCAGAACGGAGAACTTAAGGAACTGACGAAAGCGGAGTTGTGGATATCTTAGGAGTATAAATGGGATTTTCTGAAGGCCCGCCGAGTCTGGCGTTATGGCGTCTATTCTTCAATCCATGTCGTTTTGATTTTGTAGTTTCCGTACGTAGTTTTCCTCTTCCGCTTCGGCGTAAACTGGCCCATGCTGATAGCGTGTCTGATTTAATTGCCATTGTCGGCCGGCCCAATGTCGGCAAGTCCGCGCTGTTCAACCGCATCGTCGGCCGGCGGATTGCCATCGTGCACGACCAGCCGGGTGTCACGCGCGACCGCGTCATGGCGGAAGCGGAATGGCGCGGGCGGCCTTTCACGCTGGTGGACACCGGCGGCATCGGCTTGTTGCGCCGGGAAAAGGCGAACGATGTCATCACCAAGGCCGCCATCGAGCAGGTGAATCTCGCGCTCGACGCCGCGAATGTCATTATCCTGGTGGTGAATGTGCAGGAGGGTATTGTGCCGCTTGATCGCGAGGTCGCGCAACGGCTTCGCCAGAGCGGAAAACCCATTCTGCTCGCGGTCAACAAGGTGGACACTGATCGCGCGGAGCCGGGCGTGGCGGAATTCACGGGGCTCGGTTTCGACAAAATTTTTCCGGTGACCGCGATTCATGGGGAAGGCATTGAGGTGTTGATGAATGCGGCGATGGCCCTGTTGCCGGGGCGAGGTGAGAGCGAAGAGGTGAGAGGTGAGAGCGAGGAGGGCGAAAGTTCGGAGTCGACGGAGGGCTCGGGACTCAGGACTGTGGACTCAGCGTTGAAACTCGCCATTGTGGGGCGGCCGAATGTGGGGAAGTCTTCGATCATCAATACGCTCACGAAATCCGAGCGGGTGATTGTCAGCCCGATTCCCGGCACGACGCGCGACTCGGTGGACGTGCCGTTTGAGGTTGAGACGGATGGCGTGCGGCAGAAATATATTTTGATCGACACGGCTGGAATGCGTAAAGCGCGCAGTGTGAATGATTCCATCGAGTTTTTCAGCGTGAAACGCTCGGAGGATTCGATTGCGCGTTGTGATATCGCGGTGCTGGTGATTGACGCCGAGGAGGGAATTACTGAGCAGGACAAAAAAATCGCGGACAAGATCGTGGAAGAGCGCCGGGCGTGCATCGTGGTCATCAATAAATGGGACCTGATGGAAGAATCGGTGCGCAAGGCGCGCGAGGAGGAAATCGAGCGGCGAAACTCGGGCTCGGCCAAGCACGCGCCGAACGTGATGACCACGCTGGCCGAATTCGGCGAATGGGTGCAGGAGAAATTATTTTTCCTGGATTACGCGCCGGTGATTTTCACTTCGGCAAAATCGGGTTTCCAACTGGAACGGTTGCTGGAGGCGGTGCGGTATGTGGCGGCGCAGTTGCAGCAGAAAATCCCGACGGCCATTTTGAATCGCACACTGCAGGATGCCGTCGAGCGGCGGCAGCCGGTCAGTTCGGCGGGGCATCGGTTGAAATTTTTTTATGCCACGCAAGTGCGGCAGGCGCCGCCCACGTTTTTGCTGTTCGTAAATCGCGACGAGCTTTTTTTCCCGCAATACAAAAAATATCTCGCGGATTCGTTGCGCGCCGCGTTCGGCTATGAGGGTTGCCCGATTGTGCTGGTCCCGAAACCGCGCCCGAAAACAGTCGAGCCGGTGCGAAAATTCCGGCCGAAGCAGCGGCCTGACGATCGGGAGCAAGTGCGTTCCGGCCGGCGGGTGCGTGGGGCGAAGCATCAAAGAAGGGCCAGGCGTTAGAGTGGCACGGGCGTCTCGCCCGTGCGTTTCTGCCAGCGGGCTGCCGGCATCTTGCCGGCAGATAATCAGATATTCCGGCAAGATGCCGGAAGCACGTTCTTCGATTCGCACGGGCGAGACGCCGATGCACTAATACTTATCCACAGCGAGTTATTCACCTGCGCGAACAAGCGTCAAAAAGCGCTTTTATCTTTGGAAGAAAAAGTTTTTCCGAGGGTGAATAACATTTTCGTAACTTTTTTTACAATTTTTCTTGTAACCCCAATCCATAGTGATAAGTTTCTTTGTGTCCCCCACTAATAGGGGTTTAGCCCCTCGGTGAAGGGGCTGTTTTTTCGATAAAATAGTCAGAAATCGGTGCAAAGGCAGCCGTCGTCACTGGTCACAACGGTGGGGCGCCGCCAAAACAATCAACTAGAGAGGCATACAATGATTGACGCTCGTGAAGAAGTACTGTCTTCCACACCCCCGCAGCATCGCCGCCGCACGGCGGCTGCTGTCACGTCGGGTCGCGGTTCGAAAGCGGCCGCGCTGCCCGTTCAAAAATCAGAACGCATTGAGCGTATTTTCAGCGACGCCAAGGTAAAGCCATTCGATCAAATCGAGTGGGAGCGGCGCGTGGCGGAAATCACCGATGACGCCGGCAAGGTCATTTTCAAACAGGAAAATGTCGAAGTGCCGAAGTCGTGGTCATTGCTGGCCACCAAGGTCGTGGTTTCAAAATATTTTTATGGCGAACAGAATACTTCCGAGCGCGAGACCTCGGTGCGCCAGCTCGTCCACCGTATCTGCCGCACGATCGCCGATTGGGGCGTGAAGGACGGCTATTTCAGCAAGGTCGACGGCGAAATTTTTTACGACGAATTGACGTGGTTGTGCGTGAACCAATACGGGGCGTTTAATTCGCCCGTGTGGTTCAACGTGGGGCTTTATCACGAGTACGGTGTCGGCAAATCGTCCGGCAAGGGAAACTGGT
>DASXHY010000577.1:0-6968 GCA_036488095.1 Verrucomicrobiia bacterium
TCCTGTATCGACGCCCCCTCGAATCGCTGCTGGCCACGTGGGGCATTTCGCTCGTCATGCAGCAATGTTTCCGCATGGTGTTCGGCGCGAACAATGTCCAGGTCAATTCGCCCCCGTGGCTGCAGGGCCATTTTTCCGTCAATGATGTTCTCTTTGGCTACAATCGCGTTTTCGTCATCGGTTTTGCCGTGGTGATTGTCATCGGCACCTGGCTGTTGCTGGCGAAAACTCCGCTGGGGCTGCTGATCCGGGCGGTGATGCAAAATCGCAACATGGCCTCCTGCGTCGGCGTGCGCACGGATCGCGTGAACATGCTGACATTCGCGTTCGGCTCCGGACTTGCGGGTCTTGCGGGTTCGTTCCTCTCGCAAATCGGCAACGTCGGCCCGAGCATGGGCCAGGACCACATTGTGAATGCGTTCATGACGGTGGTCGTCGGCGGCGTCGGCAGCATTGTGGGCACGGTGTATTCCGCGCTCGGCGTCGGCACCGGCGACCAGGTGTTGCAACAAGTGACTGGCTCGCCGGTCGCTGGAAAAATCGTGATGCTCGTCCTCATTATTCTCTTTTTACAATGGAAACCCGGCGGCTTGTTTGCCATCCGCTCCCGGAGTTTGGATTAACTCATGCGACGCAAAGCAACGAAGTTTGAATTGTGGGGCGTAGCTGTCGCTGCGTTCATCATGATTATCCTGTTGCCGGCGCTCAACGCCACGCCCGCCGGCAGTTTTCTGCACGTCAGCAATTTCACCATTAATCTTTACGGGAAATATCTTTGCTACGGTCTGCTCGCCATCAGCGTGGATTTGCTCTGGGGCTACACCGGGCTGTTGAGCCTCGGCCAGGCGCTCTTTTTCACGCTCGGCGGTTACATGATGGGAATGTATTTGATGCGAATGATCGGGACGCTCGGGCAATATCACCAGCCGATTCCTGACTTCCTGGTCTTCCTTGGATGGAGCCGGCTGCCGGAATTCTGGAAGCCGTTCAGCAGTTTTCCGTTCGCCTTCCTGATGGCGATGTTGCTGCCGGGAACGCTGGCGCTGGTTTTTGGTTTTCTCGCGTTTCGCTCGCGCATTCGCGGCGTTTACTTTGCCATTCTCACGCAAGCGCTGACGTATGCGGCCACGCTTCTCTTCTTTCGCAACAACCTGCTGATGGGCGGTAATAATGGCTTCACCGATTTCAAATTTATTTTCGGTTACGACCTGCGGGAACCCGCCACGCAGCGCGGGCTTTACATGGTCACGGCATTCACCGTGTTGATGGCTTATCTCGGCTGTCGCTGGTTGAGCCGGACGAAGTTTGGGCTGGTGCAACAGGCCATTCGCGACAGTGAAAACCGGGTGCTCTTCAGCGGTTACGCAGCCGGAAATTATAAACTTTTCGTTTTTGTGCTCGCGGCGCTCATCGGGTCGGTCGGTGGAATGTTGTTCGTGCCGCAAGTCGGCATCATCAATCCCAGCGAAATGGGACCGGACAAATCGCTCGAAGCCGTCGTTTGGGTGGCGGTCGGGGGACGCGGCACGCTGCTTGGCCCGATCCTGGGCGCCTTTGGCGTGAACGCCTTCAAAAGCTGGGCCACTCGCGCGTATCCCGATCTCTGGCAGATTTTGCTCGGCGCACTATTCGTGCTCGTCACGCTGTTTATGCCCAAAGGTCTCGTCGGTTTGCCGGAACAATTGCGCGGCGTGAAAAAACGCTTTCTCGCTCGTCGCGGCAAAACCGCCCTCGAATCCAAACCCACCGCTGGACCCGCCGCTCCCGTGAGCCGCGCGGCCGAGGAACTCGCCAAAATCAAATGAAAGCCGAACCCCGCCAATTTGTTTTGATGCTTGAAGACGTGAACAAAGCCTTCGAGGGTTTCAAGGCCATCTCGAATCTCACGTTTTACATGGACGAAGGCGAGTTGCGCACCATCATCGGTCCGAATGGCGCGGGCAAGAGCACAATGCTCGACCTCATCACCGGCCGCACCAAACCGGACAAGGGCAAAATCGAATTCGGCCGCGACACCGATCTGACGCGCCTCAACGAATATCAAATCAATCGCCTCGGCATCGGGCGCAAATTTCAGACGCCCTCGGTTTACATCGACCACACCGTTTTCGAAAATATTTGGCTGTCGCTCAAAGGCAGCCGCGCGGTGTGGAGCACAATTTTTGCGCGGCTGTCCTCCGATGAACGCGACCGCATTCATGATGTGCTCAATACCGTGGGGCTTTCCGACAAAGCCGATTGGAAAGCCGGCGCCTTGAGTCACGGGCAGAAGCAATGGCTTGAAATCGGCATGTTGCTCGCGCAAGACCCGAAGCTGTTGCTGGTGGATGAGCCCGCCGCGGGCATGACCGACGAGGAGACTCACAAAACCGGCGAATTGCTCCTCAGCCTCGAGGGCAAACACAGTATCGTGGTCATCGAGCATGACATGACTTTCGTGCGGCAAATCGCGCGCAAAGTGACCGTGTTGCACCAAGGCACCGTGCTTTGTGAAGGCACGGTGGATGAAGTGCAAAATGACGAGCGCGTGATTGAGGTTTACCTCGGCAGGAAGAAAAAGGCGGCGTGAAACATCCAGCGTGAAACATCCAAGCTCCAGAGAAGACCCAATGGCCAAGCTCCAAATCGGGCTGCGCGCGCCTTGGGAGGTTGTTTGGTCCTTGGAACTTGGAGCTTCTCTGGAGCTTGGCGCTTGGAATTTGGAGCTTTAGGCGATGTTAACCCTCTCCAACATCTCCGTCTCCTACGATGGCTCCCGCATCCTGCGCGGCGTGAACCTTACGGTGCCCGAACGCAGCCTCGTGTGTCTCATGGGCCGCAACGGTGTTGGCAAAACCACCACGTTGAAATCCATTGTCGGCCTGGCGCGCACGGACAGCGGCTCCATCACGCTCGATGGAACGGAATTGTGCGGCATGAAACCGGACTTCCGCGCCCGCCAAGGGCTGGGTTATGTCCCGCAAGGGCGCGATATTTTTCCGCACCTGACAGTTTGGGAAAATTTGAAGATCAGCCTCGTGGTGCACAAAGCCAAAGCCAACGGCCAGGTGGACCGCGTGCTGGAATTATTTCCCGTCCTCAAGGAAATGTTGCAACGCAAGGGTGGCGTGCTCAGCGGCGGCCAGCAGCAGCAACTCGCCATCGCGCGCGCCTTGCTGACCAACCCGAAGATCTTGATTCTCGATGAGCCGACCGAAGGCATCCAGCCGAATATCATCGATCAAATCGGCGAGACACTTTTGAAAATCAAGGCCGAGGGCAAAATCAGCATTCTGTTGGTCGAGCAATATCTCGATTTCTGCATCAGCGTCGGCGACAGCTTCTATATCATGGACCGCGGTGCGGTGGTTGCCGAGGGGCCGATAAAAAATTTGAATGATCCCAACGTGCGGAAGCACTTGACGGTATAGAATGTAGCAGCCGACGTGAGGAGGCTCTGAATTTTTCTGTGGAAACGGCGTGAGCCTCCTCACATCGGCTCCTACGATTTCGATGCTGTGTTGTTATCAGGCTGTTCAAATCCCGCCACGGTTTTGCGGCTCTGCAGGCGGCGACAATATCTCCCTTCAAAAATTAACAATGCTTTGGCCCTTTGTTTTCAATGGTTTGAAGGCCTGCGCCTGATTCTCCTCCCTCAAACTCTTTCATGGCATGTTCAGTGCTTGAGTGCAGGCATGGCTATTTTTGTAAAAAACAAATCGTCACAGAAGTTTGACGATAGCCATTTCTTCCAGCGACTCACGCTGATCGACATCTGCTGCGGACCTCCCATTAAGTCCTGATCCCTTCAACCTGTCCGGGTTCAACAGAACCATTGTTTTTAAAAATTTTAATCGTCCGTTGTTTTGTACTTATGGGTTTCGGTCATTCACATTCTAAACGTATTCGCAGAGTCCGTTCGGTCACCAAAGAAGCGCAGCACGATCTCGCGCATGCCGAAGGCAAGGAACATCACGAGGCGTCCGGTCACAATTTCACGCCCGGCGTGCATCACCACGCCGACAAGCCCGGCGCGAAGAGCCAATATCACGCGCCGCCCGCCGGCGAGAACTGGCCGCCATTCCCGGATTTGCCAAGCTCGCATCATCCGCATCCGGAACATCCCGAAGGTTACACGTGGAAGCCGGTGCAACACGCCGATTATAGCGACATCGGCCACGTCCCACCCGGCCACGCGCATCCGGAAATTTTTGACCCCGCCGTTCGCCAGGGCGCGTGGGCGAAATACCGCGAAGCCGAACTCGGCTCCAAGGGTTGGAAGGAGGAAGTCGAGCGCTGCATTGAATACGGCCTTGAAGCCGCGCCATCGATAAAAGACCGCACCATCTCGACGTTCGCGCGCGGCGAACTGCCGCACTTCGCCGGCATCAACACGTTTTGCAAAACCCATTATCTCGAAGACGTCAAAAAGGTTTCCGGGTTCGATGCGGCCGTCATCGGCGTGCCGTTCGACATCGGCACGACCTATCGCAGCGGCACGCGATTTGGCCCACAGGCGATTCGCCGCATCTCGGCGCTTTACGGCACTTACAATTACGAACTGGGCGTTGACTTGCGCGAATCGCTCAAGTGGTGCGACGTCGGCGATGTGTTCGCCATCGCGAACATCGAAAAAGGTTTTGATCAAATCTCCAAAGCGGTCGCGCACGTGCGTTCCAACGGCGTGTTTCCCATCATGCTCGGCGGCGATCATTCGATTGGTTATCCCGACGTCCGCGGCATCGCGCCTTACATCGACGGGCCGGTCGGCATCATTCATATCGATCGCCACGTGGACACGCAGGAAACGGACATGGACGAGCGCATGCACACCTGCCCCTGGTTTCACGCGACAAATATTCCCAACGCTCCGCCCGTGAACCTCGTGCAACTCGGCATCGGCGGCTGGCAGGCGCCGCGGCCGGGCGTGAAAGTTGGCCGCTCGCGCGGCACAAGCGTGCTCACCATCGAAGACATCGTGATGATGGGCGTCGACAAGGCAGCGGAAATCGCGCTCGACATCGCCTGGAGCAATGGTGCGAAAGCCGTTTATCTCAGCTTCGACGTGGATTCTCTCGATGCCGGTTTCGTTCCCGGCACGGGCTGGCCGGAACCGGGCGGTTTTTTGCCGCGCGAAGTGTTGCGGCTGCTGCGGCTGGTCGCTCGCGAAGGCTTGTGCGGCATGGAAGTCGTGGAAGTGGCGCCGCAATACGACGTCGGCGACAAGACCGCGCTCATCGGGACGCGCGCCATCATGGACGTGCTCGCGACGCTCGTGAACGAAGGCAAGCTCGGCAAAAAGCCTGAAACAAAATTGCCCCCGCCGCCGTACTGGCCGCAGCGCAACAAAAAGAAGGCGAAGAAGAAATGACTGACGCCCTGCAACAACGACCGTTGCGCTGGGAGTCGCTGACGTGGGAAGAAATCGGCTCGCTGCGTCAGTCCGGCATGGATTTGTGCCTGCTACCCGTCGGCGCCACGGAGCAGCACGGGCCGCACCTTGGCGTGGGTATGGATTCGCGCAACGCGACTTTGCTCTGTGAGGCAGTCTCGCGCGAAACTGGAGCGCCGGTTTTACCCACGCTGAGCTTCGGCTGTTCGCTCGGGCATTCGCGCCGCTGGCCGGGCACGATTGCTCTGCAACCAAAAACGCTCATTGAACTGACGGTGCAAATCTTCGAATGGATCTACCATGCCGGTTTCAAACGCCTCATCTTCGTCAACGCTCACGTCGGCAATTTCGCCCCGCTCCGTTGCGCCCTCGAGGTGATTCGCAGCCGTTTCGATGACGCCCTCGCGCGCATCTGCAACGTCGCGGAAATCAGCGCCCGCGTGCGGGCCGATTTTTTCGCCGACGCCGAAGACTGGCACGCCAACGCCGCCGAAACCTCCCTCATGATGGCCCATGCGCCGGACCTGGTGCGGTGGGACAAGCTGGCCAGTTCCGATGATCAGGATCGCACCGCTGACCTCGTCTTCACTCATCCGGTGAATCGCACCAGCAAAAATGGCGTCACCGGTTTTCCGAGCCGCGCGACTTCGCAGAAGGGCGAAAATCTCTTCCGCGTGATGGTCGAGGACCTTTCCGCTCTCGTGCGCCGCGGGCTGGTTGAACAACCACCACTTGAACACAGTTATTTTGCTCGCGTCCTATGAACTCCGCACCGAAATTAAAATCCAAAAAACTCCGTCTGCCGAAATCCCGCAGCCTCGCGCCGAACGGCACACCCTCCGCAAACGGCTCGACTCCCAGCGCCGCTGAATTGAAGAGCCTCAAGCAAAAGCTCATTCAGCAGGGCGTGAAATATTGCCTCGGCGCTTATGTGGATATCCACGGCGTGCCAAAAGGAAAGTTCGTCCCGATTGAACACTTCGAACATTTCGCGCACGGCTCGGAACTTTATACCGGTTACGCGCTCGACGGCCTCGGCCAGGCGCCGAATGACGATGAAATTTCCTCCGTCCCGGACCTGAATCATATCATTCAACTGCCGTGGCAAAAGGAAGTGGCGTGGATGCCCGCCGACAATCATTTTCACGGCCAGCCGTATCCTCTGAATTCGCGTGTGCTCTTGAAGCGCATCATGGGCGAGGCCGCAAAGATGGGTTTTACGTTCAATCTCGGCATCGAATGCGAAATCTACGTGCTCAAACAGGATGAGCAGGGGAAATTGCTCGTCCCCAACCACGACGACAATCTCGAGAAAAGTTGCTACGACGTGAAACGTTTCCTCGACGTGTTCCCGTGGCTCGACGACATGGCGACCACGATGAATGGCCTCGGCTGGGACATTTATTCCTTCGACCACGAGGACGGCAATTCGCAATTCGAGTTCGATTTCAAATACGCCGACGCGCTCACCATGGCGGATCGTTACATCTTTTTCCGTTACATGGCAAAAACCATCGCGGCGAAACACGGTCTGCTCGCGACCTTCATGCCGAAGCCGTTCGCGGATAAAACCGGTAACGGCGCGCACTTCAACATG
>DASXHY010000591.1:0-6550 GCA_036488095.1 Verrucomicrobiia bacterium
CCCGCTGCCTTGGAACGATCAGCACGTATGGGTTGCCGAAATTGTAGAGTCCAAAACGGAAGTGCGGCACAAACACCAAAACAGCCACTCCGAGCATCCCCAACAAGGAAAGGCGATGTCGGCTTCTTAAAAATGCAAATAGCAGCGGCGCGCCAAATGCCCCGGCAGCCATCACTGTGTAATAGGTCCAAGGCATGGCTCCATGCTCAAATCCAAAACAGTACAGGATTGTCATGCCCGCAAAAATCAGCACGATCCACCCCAGCCCCACAGCCGCGTGGCGGAAAGTTTCTTCCGCCATGAGGCATTTGAATCCATAGGCGCACTGAATCGTCAGGCAGATGATGATCAGGTAGGAGAAATCAGTGTGCGTATGCCCCACACGATTTAAAAACGGCACCAGGGACAGGAGCCCGGATGGCACCCATCCAAAAATGCAGCCACCCCACAGCAGGATTGCTCCGGTATTTGTCCAAAAGAAAACATCGTTCTTCGACATGCGCCATCGAACCCAGGAATAAATGCTTCCGACTAATATCAGGAAACTCGCTCCCGGCGCGGACGCCATGAAAGTGTTCCCGTTGACCGGCAGACGAAAAAAAACGTCGTCGAATATTCCCAGCAAGCTCGCGAATCGAAATTGCACCACGTGAACTTCGGAATGAAGTGACCAGGCCCCCTGTAGCGCCGCCAAAAACGAAAGCCACATTGGGGCCGACAGCGCCAAAAAGAGGCAGGTGCCAATCACCAGTCGCAGCAAAACAGTCGCGGCCCTCCCGATGCTCCGTGCGCCGGCCAGCGCAAGTACCGCCGCGACAAAATTCAAACCTCCGATGAGAACAACCGCCGGCTCGATATGTCCCCCGTTGAAACACCCAAAGTTGGCCGCCAGCCAGACCAGTCCCCACCTGACGTAGTGCCTCGATTGCAAGTCCAACAATTCCAGCGCTGAAAGCAAAATCCACGGCGCATATGAAAACACGAAAAACGCGGTATGGTTAAAAATGAAATAGAATGCGCCGCAATAAGCCGCCAGCGCGGCAAAAAACAGCGCCAGCGGAATATTTTTTAAAACCCGCAGAATGAGCAATCCGAACCCAATGCAAAAAAGCAGTTTCGCCGCTACGTATTTCATGTCCCAGGCAATCGATGACCCGTGTCCCAGGATAACGATCCATTGCAGCGGATCGCCAATCATCGAAATCGCCTGGCCAATGAGCGTGTCGCCGGCGTGGCCGTACCGGTTCCACAATGGCAGTTCGCCGTGCTCCCAGACACTCCGCGATTGGATGAATCCCACTGGCACGCCCCAGATCAACGCCGCACCCGTGTCGCTTCCGTGGGCTTCCGCCGGTTCCATGTCTTCAGGCATCCCGGGCAGCGTGGGATATTTCTCATAAACCATCGGCAATCTATAGACGGGAGCGACGTAACTCCGCCCACAAAAAATGACCGGGTAAAAATTGACGGCTACCGCCAGGAGCGACACGAGCACGATCGCCAGGGCTGGATGCTTGGCGCTCCATTCAGAAAACCGGGCAGCAACGTTCGCGACCTTGGCTTCGAATTTGGAAGGTTGCTTTACTTTCATCTGGCGGTTCGTGATGCCAAATTAAATCTTCCGGATCGTCAAAAGGCCGCCAGCGCGAAATCCTCGCCGGGCACAGTCAAACAAACCAGACAAAGAGCATCAGTCCAGCCCGCTCGCCTTTTTCGCCCGGTTCAATACTTGCCGCGCCAATGCCTGCGCTCGAGCGGCGCCATCGCTTAAAATCCTGTTCACATGGTCGAGGTTCGCCGCCAGCTCCGCCCGCTTTTTTCGGGCCTCCGCAAAATAATTCCAATAGTGCTCGAACAACGCCTTCTTCAAGTCGCCGTAACCCAGCCCTCCGGCGCGCAGGCGATTTTCAAAATCCTTTGCCACTTCGTCCGGCGCGACGAGTTTCAGAAGTTGGACTGCGAGGTTCTGGTCCGCGTCCGGTTTCGGTTCCGCGGGCGAGCGGCTGTCCATCACGATGCCCATGATTTTTTTCCGAATCGCTTTTTCATCGCCAAAAATCTCGATGGTATTCCCGTAACTCTTGCTCATCTTTTGTCCGTCCGTTCCCGGCACCACCGCAACCTCCCCGCGGATCTGCGGCTCGGGAATCACGAACGTCTGCCCATAGGTTTCGTTGAACTTCACCGCCATATCGCGCGTCATTTCCACGTGCTGCTTCTGGTCGCGACCAACGGGCACCACGTTGGAATCGTAAATCAAAATATCCGCCGCCATGAGTACCGGATAGGCAAATAGCCCGTGGTTGGGAGCAATTCCCTTGGCGATTTTATCCTTGTAGCTGGTGCCGCGCTCCAGCAACCCCATCGGCGTCAGCGTCGTGAGCATCCACGCCAGTTCGGTTACCTCCGGCACGTCGGATTGGCGGAAGAAAACCGACTTCTTCGGGTCAAGTCCGCACGCCAAAAAATCCAGCGCCACATCGAGCGTGTTGGCGCGGCGTTGCGCGGCGTCGAACAGCGAGGTCATCGAATGATAATTGGCGATGAAATAAAACGCCTCGCCTTTTTCCTGCAACTCGATGGCTGGCCGCATCATCCCGAAATAATTCCCGAGATGCAGCGCGCCGCTGGGTTGGATGCCTGACAGAATACGCATGGCTGCAAACTAGCTGGAAATGCCGGGGATGCGCAAGGTGAGGAGTGGGGAAGTTAAATGAGTTAAATCAGTTAAATGGGCGAGAGCCATCAACTCATTTAACTGATTTAACCTATTTAACCATTCAACCTATTCAATGCCCCCGACCTTACCTCCCACCGATGCAACTCCCGGCTTAGTTCCTGCGGCCAATTCTCTTCCGTCGCCGTCATGAACACCTGCCCGCGCGATTGATGCGCGCGCTCGAGCAGCGGCAGGAACCCGCTCCGGCGTTTTACGTCCAGTTCGCCCATGATGTCGTCGATCAGCAGAATCGGGGGCGAACCGTGAATGCCCGTCAAATATTCCGCCTGCGCCATTTTCAACGACGTGGCCAGCGTGCGCTTCTGTCCCTCGCTGCCGAATTGCGCCGCGGATTTTTCGTTCAGCAACAATTGCAAATCATCCCGATGCGGCCCAATCAGCGTCGCGCGATACGATTGCTCCCTGCGCCGCGCCTGCGCCAGTTCCACCGTAAAATCCTTTTTCACGCTCGGCTGATATTCGATCCGCAATTCCTCCGCGTCATTGGAAATACGGCGATACGCCAGTCGCGCAAGCGGAGATAGTTTCGGGACCAATTCGTGACGCATCCGCACGATCTGCTCTCCCGTGCTGACCAGTTCGCGGGTAAAACTTTCCAACGCCGCCTCGTCGAGCATCGGCCGCTTCAGCAGCGCATTACGCGAGCGAAGCGCCTGCGCGTAACGTTGCAACAGCGGCAGATAAGTTGGATGCGTTTGCGAGAGCAGCAAATCGAGAAAACGCCGCCGCGCGCGCGCGGTGCCCTTCACCAGTTGCAAATCCTCCGTGCAGAAAACCACCGTCCGCAGCGCCCCCAGGTAATCCGTCAGCTTCCGGACCGGCCTGCCGTCCAGGCTGAGGCTGCGTTCCGCCGTCGACCAATACATTTTTATTTCCCTTTCGCCCTGCGCCACGACTTTGCCGCCCACAAAATATCCCTTCTGCCCGTGTCGAACCATCTGCGCACCGCCGACGCCGCGAAACGAACGCAGCGTCGCCATGAGATAAACCGCTTCGAGAATATTCGTCTTGCCCTGCGCGTTATCACCCAGCAACAAATGAAATCCCGGCGCAAAATCCACGTCCAGCCGCGCGTAATTGCGGAAGTCTCGAAGGCGCAGATGGGCCAGATGCATATCCAGAAAATGAATGGGAAAGGAAATCGCCGCGAGTTTTTTCGACGGATGGAAACCAATTTTCCGATGGTGCTTTGAGCACAAAACCGGGAATACTGGTGTTGATATGGACGAAAAAAATGAACCGAGCCAACCACAGCGCTACACCTGGCCCTGGTTTGTGCTGGGAATGGTCCTGCTGGGGTTCGTGCTTGCGATCATCTGGATGACGGTCCTGGTGCGGAAAACGCGCGAGCAGCGCGAATACAACGCCTGGCCGGCTCCCACTCGGCCCGTGCTGCCGACCAACTCAGCTCCCCCCAAAACGAACGCCGAATCCATCAAAGTCCCGCGCATTGCGGAATTCCAAGGCAATCCCTTTCCAAACGGGAATTGCGCGACCTGATCGAATTCGTCGCCGCCCTTAAAAGCCCGTAATCCGTGTTCATCCGTGGTTGAAATTCGTCCCTTCCTTGCCTTCGTTTGCTTCTGTTCAATCAGGTTTTTCTCTGTGTCCTCTGTTATCTCCTGTTCAATTGCTTTGCCCTACGGGTAATCCAACGGCGCATTTGCCTGCGGCACGACCTTGTAGAATAGGCTCGGGAAATCTTGCGAATCAGGATCGGTGAAATGTATTCCGATCGCCGACGCGGTGTTCGTGCACACCGGCAACCAATGAATCATGTCCGGCGAACATTCCAGCCGATAATACACGGCCGCGCTCGCGGGCGGGAAAAGGAAATGGAACGCGCCATCGCACAACAAGCGCGTCGTTGGCGGCGGGAAATTGCAATCCACGATCACCGCCGCGGCCTTGTCCGGCCAGCCCGCCACATACACCGGCGGTACATTGGTCGGTTGTTGCAAGGTCATGATCACTGTCTCGGGACATTCCACGCCGCTTTCTGCCAACGGATTGATCACGATCATCGCCGCACGCCGGCCCGCCGGAATTGTGACGAATCCGGGCAGCGTGGCGTAATCCTCGCCGTTGGATGCCGTGCCGCTCGTCGAATAATAAACCGTCAGATCAACATTCGTTTCCCCGGAGCGGCGCACCGCGAAACTGGCGGTGTTCGTGACCGCGCGGAAATTAAAATTCCCCGCCACTGTGTTCGAATAGCAACTGAGACAATTCGTGCCGACCACCGCAATTGGGTCTCGCGCGTAAATCGTTACGATCGGCGGACGCGGCGGCGGCAGATTCGTGCCCACCACCGCGATATGCACCGGGTTGGAAAATCCTTTGCCACCAAAACTGTCGACCCCGACCGCGCGCAGAGAATAAAATCCCGGCGGCGCATTGCTCCAAACCATGGAATACTGCGGCAGGTTCGTGCCCGCGTCCGTGCCGATAAAATGGTCGTCCGCCAGGAAATCCACTCGCACGACATCCGCGTTGGACGAAGCGGCCTCGGCTGTGATTGGAATATCCGCGGGCGTTTTGAAGATGGCCCCGTTGGTCGGGTTGATAATTTTCACCACCGGCGGAGGCGGCAGCACCGTGATGTCAATCGGATCGGAAGTTGTCGAAGCGCCGCCATTGTCCGTGGCCACCGCCGTCACCGAATAATTTCCCGGCGGCACGTTCGTCCAATTCAAAACATAGACCAGTCCAACCACGCCATTCACACCGGGCGGATCCAGCACCAGCATATTGCCCGGGCCGAGGTCCTGGCTGCCGGCAAAGAACTCGACGTTTGTCACTGTCCCATCTTCGTCAAAGGCCTTGGCCAGCAGCCCGATATTCGCCGGCGCATAAAAAACCGAACCGCTCCCCGGCGAAATAATGTTCACCACCGGAGGATTATTCGATCCGCTGTCATCGTCGAAAATATACGCGAGTGCATTGCTGGGCGAGCCGATGATGTAGTTCACCGGATTCAACGGGATCAAGAGCGGCGACGGCGTGAGCGTCAACGACACCGTTAGCGTCCCTTCAACATTCGTGTCTTGCAACGGCTTGATGACGATGGACGCCGAACGCGTTCCCGCTGGAATCGTCACGAAATGCGAAATCATCTGGTAATCCACGCCGTTGGACGCCGTGCCGCCGATGTTGTAATAAATATTCAACGTGGCATTCGTCGGCCCCGACCGATCCACCTCAAATGTGGCCGGGTCGCCCGATTCGGTGGCGATCGGGTCAGGCGCATGCATGGTGACGACCGGAACGAAGATAGTCTGTGCCGATGCGGGTCGCGGGATCAGCAGCAGAGCCGTGAATGAGAGGAGCATTCCGCAACAAAAAGCGTGCGAAAACTTTTTCATAACGAGCCTTTTCTTCGGTGGTTCAGCGGGCTTCTTGGATGATCGATTAAACCACCAGCTTGGAATTCTGTCAATCAGGCCGCGCCCTACAGGTTTGTACTGCCATTTCCTCGGTTTTCCTGATTCAGAAATGATTGCAACCGATTTGAAAACAACGATTTATGGAAAGAACCGCGTGCCGTCTATCATGGACAAAAGTTTCAAACCGGTCTGCGGTTGGAGGTTACGTGTGGGTTACGAGGGCAGCGCGCCAGCCTCTTCCACGTTTAACGTAGTGGGTGCGGCAGATGGGATAGTTTGAGCACCCGCGCTGGGCGAAAATTTTCTTTTGTAAAATTTAATTATCGGCTGCTCGAAAAATCTGTAAACAAACGACGCCAAAGCGATCGTGACGAGCGCAATGCTGAAATAAGAAAGCCAGACGTCGTTTTCTATCGCGAATCTC
>DASXHY010000669.1:0-5379 GCA_036488095.1 Verrucomicrobiia bacterium
TACAGTGGCTTCAACATTCCGGAGTGTGGAAATTATCAGCGGGTTTATTTGCCAGCAAGTAATTTACGCCTTTTTGATTTGACCGAACGAGCTTCGTGTATCAAGCTTCGTGACCGAGGCCATTGGTATTCAAGAATAAATGGGTTATGAAAAAACTTCCAAAAATCGTCCGCATCCTAAATTTCGTTGTTCCGTGTTTCGTGGCGGCATCGGCACTGGGTGACCCCCCCGTCATTACGGGATTTAGTCCCGCATCCGCCTCGCCGGGAGCCATGGTGACAATCGCCGGATCCAATTTCGCCTTCAAAAAAGATGATAACATCGTGTATTTTGGCGCCGTTCAGGCAAAGGTCATTGCCTCGGCGCATGGGAAGCTCAAGGTTAAAGTGCCGGTAAGTGCCACATATGCGCCGATTACCGTCACGGTCGACGGGTTGGTGGGCTACACCAGGACGGCATTCGTGCCTACTTTTTCGGGAGGCGGTTCGCACCTGACTCCGTCTTCGTTCGCGCCGCAGGTGAACCTGGCGACTCCCAACGGTCCCCACCATACGGTGATTGCGGACCTGGATGGGGACGGCAAACCCGATCTGGCAATTGTTGACATTTACGACAGCCGCATCTCGTTATTCCGGAACATTTCCGCGCCCGGCGCAATCACTACGAATTCATTCGAGGCGCGGGTTGATCTTCCCAGCCTTTACGACAATCCCTCCAATGATAATCTTTGGGGAATCACGGCGGCGGATTTGGACGGCGATGGCAAACTTGACCTGGTGCTCTGTGATCGGGTCAGCAACGTGGTTTGGGTTTATCGGAATACCTCCAGCGTCGGTACGCTGGACACCAACTCCTTCGCGGCGCCGGTGGCTTTCCCCACCGGCATCCTTCCGATGTACCCGCGCGTGGCCGATCTGGATGGGGACGGACGGCCGGACATTATCGTGGCCAACAACACTTCCGGCACCGTGTCCATTCTGCGGAACATCGGAGTCACAGGCTCGATTACAACCAACTCCTTTGCGCCGGAGTTGGAGTTGCCGGCGGGAAGTGGGCCAACCGAGATCGCGGTGGCAGACCTTGACGGAGACGGGAAGCCTGACATCGCGGTGGCCGATATAAACGGTTCCTCCATTTCAATCATCCAAAATCTGAGTTCGCCGGGTTTTTTGGATTCAAATTCCTTTGCCGCATCATTCACCCTCCCGGCCCTGGCGAGGCCGGTTTCGGTTGTGCTGGGGGATTTGGACGGAGACGGCAAAGTGGAAATAATCGCGAGCAGCTTCGATCAATCCGCAGTATCGGTTTATCCTAACCTCTCAAGTTTGGGCTCGCTCTCCGCTGATTCATTCGGCCCCAGATTTGATTTCTCGACCATCGACGGCGTACATGCAATGGCGTTGGGGGATCTGAATGGGGATTCGAAGCTGGACATTGCCGTGGCGTCTTACAGCGGCATATCTTTTTTCGAGAATGCGGCTGCGCCAGGCGGTTTTACGGGTGATTCATTGGCGGCCCGGGTGGATTATGGCCCGGGACAGAATTTGTGGGGGATTTCCATCGCGGACCTGGACGGAGATGGCCGTCCCGATTTTATTTTCTGCAGCGGATACGGTCAGATGGTTTCCATTTGTCGAAATGTGACCGGCGAGCCGGTGGTTGCCATCGCGCAATTGGTCGACCTGGTCAGCAGTGAAACTTCCGAATCTCGCTCATCGAATGCGCTCCTTTCGGCTGCGGCAAATGCCCTGAGTGGCGGCCACCCTTCCACGGCGGTCAGTGAACTGCGTGCGTTTCAAAAGCAGATTCGGATTCAATGGATGCGGCGAAACCCTGCCATGGCGAATGGTCTCATCAGAAACGCCCAGGACATCATCGATATGATCGGCCGGACCTAGAGCGTGAATCCCGCGCCCGCCGCGTCCGCCGCAAACATTTTCACGGTGTCCAGTGAGAGCGCTTTTAAATCCATGCCCGCCATTTTCAGCGCTTTGTTGAGAATGTCGTGCGGCACCGTCACGATATCGCAGCCGCAGTCGTCCGACTGAAAAATATTCAGCACTTCGCGGACGCTCGCCCAGAGCAATTCGGCCCGGGGCAGACCGGCGAGTTTCTTTTTGCACTCACGCATCAGGGGCATCGGGTCCACGCCGGTATCGGCAATGCGCCCCGCGAACACGGACACTATCGAAGGCACTTTGGCATTGAGCGCCTGCGCGACGCCCGCCACCTGCTCGAGCGTCAGGATCGCGGTGACATTGAGCTTCACACCTTCGGACGCGAGTTCGCGAATGAGCGGCAGAGCGGATTCATCGCGCGTGTTGGTGATGGGAATCTTGACGTAGACATTCTTCGCCCAGCCGTTGATCTTCATGGCCTGGCGGCGCATCTCGGAAAACTCATCGGAGAACACTTCAAACGAGATCGATTTTTCCGTAATGCCCTGCAAAATATCCTTGGCGAAGGCCTCAAAATCCTTCAAGCCCGCCTTGCGCATGAGCGTGGGATTGGTGGTCAAGCCCTTGATGAGCGGATTGGCATTTAATTGCAACATGCCCTGTTTGTCCGCGCCGTCGGCATAGATTTTTACTCGGAGATTAGCTAGATTCTTCATTCAATCATAATTTAACGGTTCACGACGCCTGACTTCAACTTATTATTTCGTTTCCGCCAGGATTATATCCGCCGCCTGCGCGAGGTCTCTCGCCCGGAAATGTGGCATTTGCTTCAACCTTTCCGCATAACCGCGATCGATAAAAATTGTCCGGACACCCGCGGCCCGACCGCAATCAATATCACGCCAACGATCGCCGACCATCCAACTTTGGGCGAGGTCAATACCCAGCTCACGGGCCGCATTGAGCAGCAATCCGGGCTTGGGCTTGCGGCAGTCGCAATTGGATTCGCCACGGCCGGAGTGATAACAAACTTCGACGCGATCAATCGGCAATTGCCGGCGCATTTCCGAGTGCATGGCCTCGACGATTTCTTTTTTCATCGTGCCGCGGCCGACGTCCGGCTGATTGGTGGCCACGATCAGCAGATACCCCGCTTGTTTCAATCGCCGGCACGCCTCCGGCGCATCGGGAAGAATCTCAAAATCCTTCAGCTCCGTTGGCGCGAAGGGCAGCCCGTCTCGCACCATTGAGCGGCTGACGACCCCATCGCGATCGAGGAAAACGGCGCGCCGAACGCTTGTAGCAGCCGATGTCGGGAGGCTCTGATTATCTGCCATGTTTACGGACGATTTCGAATTCGAGACGGAGCCTTCTCACGTCGGTTGCTACGAATTATTTTGTCGACTCCCACTTGGTCTGGGTCACCTTGAGCCTGGGATGGGACACGAACAAGTGCCAAAGCACCGCCTGAAATGCCTCGCTGTGCGGCGTGACATGCGCGGCGTTCACGGCGGGAACAATCACGCACGCGATCGCTTCCTTCGCGGTATAACCGCCATCGCGCCCGACGAGGCCGACCACTGACGCGCCGGCATTTTTGGCAAGTTGAATGGCGCTGACCAAATTCGGGCTCACGTTTTTTTCCAGGTTGCCGCCGCCCACCGAGAAAATCAGAATACCATCCTTTGCACCCAATCGGGAGCCTTTCAACCATTCCGCAAAAATCGAGGCCCAACCTTCATCGTTGGTGCGCGCGGTGAGTTCGGACACGTTGTCGGTGGGCGCGTACGCTTCGAAACCGCAAATTTTGCGAAAATCATTCACGGCATGGCTCGCGTTGCCGGCGCTGCCGCCAACTCCGAGGATGAACAGCCGCCCGCCGCGTTCGCGCACGCGCGCCAGTTCTTCGGCGCATTTTTCGATTGCCGCCACGTCGAGTTGGGCCACGATCTGTTGGACTTCCGCCAGAAATTCTTTTGCAAAGCTCATGGTTTTTCACGAATGAAACAGGATTGATTGCCAAAGGAAAGTTATATTGTAATTCAAGATTCCGGTTCGCCTTTGCGGCGGGCGGCCGTGCGCGAGCGTTGGAATGTCCGGAGCGTGTCGGGATGCTTTTCAAAAAATTGCGCCAGATCGGCAAGCACATCGACCGTGGCCGGGCTGAGATGATGCTCAATGCCTTCGATGTCCTGTCGCTGCGTCTCGGCATCCAGGCCGAATAGTGAAAAAAATCGCGAGAGCGTGGCATGGCGATTTTGAATTTTGCGCGCGACGTCGCGGCCATTGTCCGTCAGCACGAGGCCGCGATATTTTTCGTATTCGAGGTAGCCCGCCTCGGCGAGCTTTTGGACCATGCTGGTGACGGACGCCTGTTTCACTTTGAGAGAGGAGGCGATGTCCACCACGCGGGCGTAGCCTTTTTTCTCGATTAATTCATGGATGCGCTCCAGATAATCCTCGGCGCTTTGGCTGGGCGAAAGCTTGGGCATGTCGCACCCGGATTAAACACGGTTTTGCGAACTTCGCAAGAAATGTAGAGAAAGGGGTGCAGCAGCCAAATTTGGCGACTGGTTATGGGTTCCGATTTTCTGCGCCGCAAAAAAGCGCCAGAGGGCTGGCGCAGTCCAAGACGCTATCGCGACTGAAAGAGCGTCAGGCATTCCGCCAGGTTTTGGACTGCGCCAGCCCTCTGGCGCTTTTTCCAGGCGATTAAAGCCCTCGAAGCAATCACTGATCAAGAGCAGCGCCACTATGACGCACATTGAATTTTGAGTGTGTGCCAATCATGCGCCACAATTGCTCCATTTCATCGAGGTGATTATATGTAATCACCTTGATTCCAATGTGTTCTGCAAATTGAGTTTGACTGGCACGACCAAAGCTAAATAGTGGTTAAGAAACGATTTAATAAAACGAAAGGATAAAATATGAACTTGTTACGTTGGCAGAGACCTGGATTAACGGCATGGACTTTGAGCGATGAAATTGACCGCCTGTTCGGAGCGCCGCTCGGTGAGTTGACTCCCGCTTCTCGCCTGTTGAACGGTTCAGCGCCGACGCTCGATATTTTTGAGGACAAAGACAACTTCATCGTGAAGGCGGAACTCCCCGGCATGAAGAAGGAGGACATCGATGTCTCGCTGCACGATGGCACCCTGAGTATTTCCGGCGAACGCAAGAGCGAGGCGAAATGGGACGGCGCCGAAGTGTATCGCGCGGAGCGATTCTTTGGGCGGTTCCAGCGCACGGTGGCTTTGCCCGCGCCGGTGGCGGCGGGCAAAATCAAGGGACAATACAAGGACGGCATCCTGACGGTGACGTTGCCGAAAGCCGAAGAAGCCAAACCAAAACACATTGAGGTGCAGGTAAACTAAACTATCAAACACAAATCAAAGGAACAAAACATGCAAACGAGTCTTGAAAATCAAATGGTGAACAATCGGGCGGTGCGCGAGGAATACGTGGCGCCGAACGTGAA
>DASXHY010000064.1:0-3848 GCA_036488095.1 Verrucomicrobiia bacterium
CGTCTTCAATATTTGAGCCATAGTATTCGATAAACACCGGCATCCGCCTAATGTTGCCGGGCGAAGGCGTCTGTGAGAAAGCTAAAACTGGATCGCCAATACCTGCGGCCCCGCCTCATTGGCGAAACGGACCCAGAGCAGGTTGTCCTTTTTGGAATAATCGACGTCCTTGACCGGTTCGCCGTCCAAGGTGATTGAATGCGGCAACGCTTTCATTCCTTGCAACAAGACGACTGCCGGAGTTTCGCCGACTCCTTCCACGGCAAGCGATAGCGATTTTTCGTTGCTCTGAGTGACGAGCGCTTTGCAGGCGGACGCCAGCACTTCCGGCTGCGCGACCGGCGACTGAAGATCGCGGAGCAAATAACGACCGCCGGGCTCGATGCGAACTTCCGTCCGCACCTGCAATTGCGCATCAAACAAATTGATGAAGCGACCCCGAAGGATATTGGTGATGCCCGGAGTGGATTCATCCAATCCCGCCGCGATGACGTAAGGGCCGCGGCGCAGCAACAGATAATTGGTTTCGCGCCATTTTAATTTTGCCCGGTCCGCGGCCCGGTGGACCAATGACTCCACGCGCGCCGGACCTTCCGAGTCGCGCGACAGTTTCGCCGGGTTTTCGCGCGACCAAATCACGTCGCCTTTTCCAAAACGCCATTCGGTGCCGGAATCATTTTTGAAACCGAGTTGCTCGAAGAGATGCTCGCGCGGGGTCCGATATTTCAAGCCGTTGCTGTTCCACCATTCGCGGACGGAATTGAAGGGATCGGAATCGTCATCGCAAACTAATAGCACGCCGCCGCTTTTGACCCAGGCCGCCAATTGCGTGTGGACCTCTGCGCTGAGCGGTTTCATGCCCTGGTAAGTCAGCAGCAGGACCTTGAAGCCATCGAGATAGCCCGGCACGGTGACGTTTTCCAATTGCACCGGCGTGACCGGGATGCCGCGTTTGAGCAACGGCATCGCGAGACCGTAAAAGTGGCCCATGTGCGAGTCGCTGGGAGCCGGGTCGCCGCGCTCGAACATCAACGAATCGCTGACGAGCACGCCGATGCCGCGAGTGCCGCAATCCCATTCCACGCGGCTTTGCTTCATGTCATTGAGCGCGCTCATGACCGTTTGCAATTCCGTCGCGTAGGCGGGCGGGATGCCTTTTCGGTCTTCCGGCGGGGCGGACCTCGGATAATGTCCGTTGAAAATGCGCTCCGGCCAGGGCGCGACTTCAAACTGCGACACCTCCGGCTGGAACAAGGACGCCACCAGCGTGCATTCCCAATTGCGCTGATAATCCGCCCAGTCGTGGTTCGGATTGTCTTCGATGGGGTCGTTCAAATACCAAACGCCTCGGCCAGTGGAGCGAACGAGGTTTTGCATCGCGCCGTATTCCAAAAACGCGGTTTCAAAAGTTCGCTCCTTGAGCTTCCCGCCGTACATGTTCGGTGTGCGCGAAGTGCCGGTCCAGACTTGCGCGATGTATCCATCGCAACCCTTCAATCGCGCGAGGCTCGATTCCGGGCTGACGATGCTCCAATGGGCGTAGTTCAAAAGGCTGTGGGTCGGGACATAGCAGCGAACGTGACGACCGGAGTGCGCGTTGTAGTCCTGCACATAATCAAAGACCTGTTGCAAGGCGCGGCGATACAAAAAATATTTCAGCTTCGAGGCGCGCCATTGTGCGTCGATGAATTCGTGCGGTGCCTGCCAGGGTTCACCGTAATAATTTTGCCATTCACGCTTGAACCCTTCCGAGTAGCCGCTGGTGACCCAAAATTCCGGTTCCTCGAGGTGAATTGCTTCCGCGCCGGCGTCGAGCGCGCGCTGGACGCCGACGCACAGGAATTTCCCGTAATTGGTGCCGGGGCACATGTAATAAACATCGCCGCCGTGGCTGCGTTTTTGGCCGTCGCGCGAAGTTTGCGCTTCGTCTTCGTGATTAATGCCGTCGAAGCGGCCGTAGAGATAATCCTGGTACTTCCCCCAGGAAACGCCGGTCATGACATGGATGCGATAGCCGCGTTCCCGCCAGGATGCGATGCGCGCGGGCAGATTGGTATCAATGCCGTAGGTGATGGCCACGTCTGAACGCAGGTTCCCGTGCGGACTCCAAGGCGATCCAGTTTGGAAGCAGGTGCGTTCGAGCACCTGGTTGGTGTCGGTGGGAAATGGAGGCGGTTCGTCCGCGGCCCACAATGAAGCGGTGGACGCAAGCGCGACGACGAAGGTCGCTCGGAGCAAACCGCAGATAAACGCAGATGGACGCAGATGAGGATTCATTTCAAATTGTTATTGTTTTCAACGATTTCTGGCCGCTCACCCAAAGCCGTTAAAAACGGCTAAAGAAACATATTATAGAATCGCTGCACCGGGCTAAAGCCACGGTGTTAATGAGAATTTAAATACGCCAGCATCGGGCGTGTCGAGTCCTCACTCGCCGCCGTTCACGCGCCATTCCAGGATTCCGGCGGAGAAATCGGGCTGGAGTTGCGCTTCGATGCGGAGGGCCGCGGTATGCACGCGGGTGAATTCAACGCTGTTCCATTTGTCGCGCGCGGTGCCCAGGGCGTCGTGGGTTTCCACCGGTTTCCACGCGGCGCCATCCTGGTAAAGCACTTTCCACGAAGCTGGCACGCGGCAGCCGCCGTTGCCTGAATCGTCGAACCAATAGACGGACACCGAGGAAACATCGCGGGGCGCGGCGAAATCATATTGCACCCATTCCACCGTGCCGCGATGCGGCCACCAGGTGAACCGTGGAATCTCGTGATCGTTCGAGTTGCTGGGCACCAGACCGTCGCACAGGGCATCGACCGAATCCTGATCATAAACGTGGGAAGCGGTGGCGTGATAGAGCGGCGCGCGCGGAGCCAGGGTCGGCGACCAGTGATGCGCATCCTCGCCGGAACCAATGACCGGAAACGCCGAAATCCGCAGCCGCGTTGCGCCCATCGGCACGAGCGTGACCGTCTCGATGGGTTGATCGCTGGCCACCGGGCTTTCCTGCAGCGGAGCGCAGAGGCCGTATTTGTCGAGCGTCCACTGTGTGATGCGCCGGGCAGTGGCGAGCATTTCAATGGGCACACTATCGGGAGTGAATGGAAAATCGTCGCGCGGCCAGGGCAGTTTTTTCAGGACAAAAGAATCCTCCGGATTGCCGCCGTCGAAATCCAAGCCATAGTTCCAGGGCGTTGTGGGATAAATCTCGAACGACGGCCATTGCGATGTGTCCGCGTTTTTTTGCCAGTGCGAATCGCCAATGGCGGTGCGCGTGCTGTCCTCACGTTGAAAGCGCTCGCCGATTTTGAGCGAGAATGTCAGCGGCCCGTAATTCACGCTCACACTGCCGTGATTGGCGGTCCAGCGCTGGAGCGAAACGCGCATGGGCAATGTCAGCGTGACGGTGTCGCCGTCCTTCCATTCCCGTTCGATGCGCGCATAGTGGCCGCCCGCCAGCGTGACATCCGCCGATTTGCCGTTGATGAAAATCGTGGCCGCGCGGCACCAGCCGGGGATGCGCAAGTAGAGCGGAAAGGTCACGGGATTTTCGGTGTGGATACCGAACCGGATTTCCTCCTCGAAAGGATAATGCGTGTCTTCGCTGATGCGCACGGTGGCGCCGTTGCCGGCCTGTGCGCGCACCTCGTTGGCGCTGTAAAGGGAGGCGCAGAGGCCGTTGTCGGGCGTGGCGAGCCAGAGCTGCGCGGCAAAGTACGGCCAGCCCATGGAATGATTGTGCTGGCAGCAACGCGCACTGAATGGATTCATCATTAGAAACGGGCCGGCGTTCTCGATGCCGGGCGAATGATTTTTGGCATCGCTGACCACCATGTTCGGCGCGGTAAGATACC
>DASXHY010000012.1:0-1521 GCA_036488095.1 Verrucomicrobiia bacterium
CACGTTCGTAAACTCGCGGATTCCGTAGGTGCTTAGCTCGCGCCCTACTCCGGATCGTTTCACACCGCCAAATGGCACACGCGGATCGGAGAACACCATTTGGTTGATGAACACCATCCCGGCTTCGAGTTCGTTCATAAATTTTTCTTCCTCGGCTTTATCGGTAGTCCACGCGCTGGCTCCGAGGCCGAAACGGCTGTCGTTCGCCACGCGAATCGCTTCGTCAATGTTTTTCACGCGGAAAATCGACGCGACCGGTCCAAACAACTCTTCTCCGTAAGCGGGAGAATTTTTGGGAATATCGGTGAGCACGGTGGGCGCGTAGAAGCTCCCGGGGCCATCGACAGGCTTGCCGCCGGTCAGGACCTTTGCGCCTGCTTTGATGGTGGCCTGCACGTCGGCGTCGAGGGATTTTACGGCTTCGGCATTGGCCAGCGGACCGACGTCCGTTTTTTCATCGAATGGATCGCCCACTTTCAGCGCTTTCATTTTCTCGACAAACGCGGCTTCAAATTTATCCGCAATCGCTTCGTGAACGATAAAACGCTTTGCGGCGATGCACGATTGCCCATTGTTTGCAACGCGCGCTTTCACACCGGTCGCTACCGCGTCATCAAAATTCGCGCTGGGCATTACGATAAATGGATCGCTGCCGCCGAGTTCGAGGACAACTTTCTTGATGCGTTGCGCCGCGCCCGCTCCCACTTTTACGCCCGCGCCTTCGCTGCCCGTCAGCGTAGCGGCGGCGATGCGCGGGTCGGCCAGCACTCGATCGACGGCTCCCGATCCAATCAGCAAAGTTTGGAACACGCCTTCGGGGACGCCCGCGTGCAACAGCAGCTCTTCAATTTTCATCGCGCACTGCGGAACGTTTGACGCGTGTTTCAGCAATCCCACGTTCCCCGCCATCAGTCCCGGAGCGATGAAACGGAACGCCTGCCAGAACGGATAATTCCACGGCATGATCACCAGCACCGCGCCCATCGGCTGGTAGCGGATGAAGCTGCGGCTTGCCGGAGTCTCCACGATTTCGTCGGCCAGGAATTTTTCGGCATTCTCCGCATAATAGCGGCAAACCCACGCGCACTTCACAGCCTCATCCACGGCCGAGCGCAGAGTTTTGCCCATTTCCAGCGTCATAAGGTGCGCGAGCGAATCCTTTTCGCTTTCCAGGAGCTCCGCCGCTCGCATCATCATTTTTCCGCGGTCAGCGAAAGTTAGTTTACGAAATTTTGGAAACGCATCGACCGCACGCTGAATTTTTTCGTCCACCTGAGCGTTGGTCAACTCTTCAAAAGTTTTTACGGTTTGTCCTGTTGCCGGGTTAATTGTTGCGATGGCCATTTCGTTCACCGCCTGATCGAGGAAATAAGTTTTTTTGCCGGCACAAGGAACGGCCGGTCCCCACGCTGCGCTATCGTATACGCGGTCTCATTGTTTTACCACGTTTCGCGGGCGTTTGCGCGAGCCAGGGGATTTCTTCAAGCGGAAAGCGGCGGGACGTAAAGTGGCGCGGGCTTT
>DASXHY010000120.1:0-3008 GCA_036488095.1 Verrucomicrobiia bacterium
CCCGAATTTCACACCGCCATCGAAGACGTGCTGGCGGCGGGCTGATTTTTCGACGCTTCCTTACTCCAGAGTTTCCGCAGTGTGAAAGCCGTCCGTCCGTGCTTGACGGCAGCCGCGGCGTTTTCAGAATGGCGGTTCACCGCGGGACGCATGCCAAAACCGCGCTATTTCGATGATGCGAGCGTCATCCTTCACTCGGTAAAAATCCGATAAGATTTGAAAATGATTTCGCGGACATTTTCGTCATTCTTTTCGGGGACAACGCGGCCAAGCCGGGGAAACGCCGCGAGATTCCGCACGCTTTCGATCAATTTTGAGCCAAATCGAGCGGCTGCTTGAGGGTTGTCCCGGGCGATGAAACGAACAATATTTTCAAGATACTCGATGGACGGGTCCGAGAAAACTATTTTGTAATCCATGACGCCACAAGTTTTTCAACTTCGTCGATGGATTTGCCTTCTCCGCGATCGAGGGAATCCAGTCCTTTTTGAAGCGCGGCAATGACCTCAAGACGCTTCGTGATCTCATCCAGGCTTACATCATCCGGAAGCCGCTCGATGGTATCTAGCACAAGCTTTTTGGCCGTCATAAGCGCACTTTGCCTCAATATCGCTAAAAAAGCAATCAATGCGAAGCTATTCCAGTGTCTCCACCCGAATCATCACCGGCTTCGATTTCACCGGCGGTAGTTTCGCAATTTGCGCCAGCGCTTTGCGCATCGCCGAATTCGGCGCATCGTGCAGCATCAGGATAAGCGGGACGCTCTCCCCTTCATGGCCTTCGGGTTGAAACACGGAAGAAATTCCAATTTTCGCCGCGGCAAAAATCGCCGCGATTTTTGCGAGCACACCCGGACGATCCACCACATCCAGTCGCACGTAATAGCGCGACACAATCTCGTCCATCGCCGCCACCCGGCCAGTCCGCGCGTGCGCGATGAAAGGCGGAATGCGCATCCTGGTCCCATTTTTCAAATCCAGCGCGGCATCGGCCACATCGCTGAGCACCGCGCTCGCAGTGGCATCTTTGCCCGCCCCGCGCCCGTAGAAAAGCGTATCCCCGACGACATCCCCGCGGACAAACACCGCATTAAAAACATCGTTCACATTCGCCAGCACGTGCGAGCTGGGAATGAGCGCCGGATAAACCGAAACCTGAATCCCCGATTCGCGATTTTCGCTTTTGGATTTGCGCGCCGGCTTGCCCTTGGACTCGTCAATCGTCAATCGTAAATCGTAAATCCTCTTAGCAATGCCCAGCAGCTTGATCGTGTAACCCAGCTTCTCCGCGAATTGCATGTCGACTTTGGAAATTTCGCGAATGCCCTCTGTGTGAATCGCGTGATGGTCCACCCAGAAACCGTGCGCCAGGGACGCGAGGATTCCCGTCTTATGCTGCGCGTCGTGGCCGTCGATATCGAGGTCCGGCGGAGTCTCGGCGTAACCGTGCTTTTGCGCGTCGGCCAGCACATCGGCGAACTCCGCGCCCTCGAGCCTCATGCGCGTGAGAATGTAATTGCAGGTGCCGTTCACGATGCCGTAAATCGCCGGGAATTGGTTGGCCACAAAACCTTCGCGGAGCGATTTAATAATCGGGATGCCGCCGCAGACGCTCGCCTCGTAATAAAGATTCGCGCTGTGCTTCGCCGCCGCCGCGAACAATTCCCTGCCATGCGCCGAAAGCAACGCCTTGTTCGCCGTCACCACGGTTTTGCCCTTTTCCAACGCCGCCAGCACCATCGTTTTGGCAATGCCCGTGCCGCCCACGAGTTCAATGATCACGTGAATCTCGGGATCATTGACCACTTCCTGCCAATCCGTGGTCATCAGCGACCGCGTGATGGGGTAGGGGCGCGGTTCATCGAAAGCTTTGACTGCGATTTTGCGAAAAGCGATTTTGACGCCGAGGCGCGCGGCCATGATCTCGCCGTTTTGCTGGAGCGCATGAAACACGCCGCTGCCAACGGTCCCGCCGCCAATCATTCCAAGGTTTACCTGCTGCATTAGGCCGCAGAGATTGCCGGGAAAGAGGGCAGGGGACAATTTAATTTTGAACCGTGAGCCGGGATTAAACCGCGGATGTCGCGGATGGAATCACGCCGCATTAGGTAGGGCGCGTCACTCCGTGCGCGCCGAGCCTTAAAGCGACCCAAGGCTTCGGCAAGATAGAGACGCTGGAACAACTTCTCCCTCTTCCATCGGATGGGAGAGGGTCGGGGTGAGGGCAAACAATAGAGACGCGTTATTCTTTCCCGCGCGTTCGCAGCACCAGCAGCGACCCCGCCACAAACAACACCGCGCTATATCCAAACGCAACTGTAGTGTTAAACTCCGTCCACAATAATCCCACCACAATGCTTGACAGAAAATCGCCGACGCCGTTCACCGTCGCAAGGACGCCAAACGCCATCCCGTGCTGTTCTTCATCCACAAGTTCCGCGCAAAGCGAGTCTTCCAACGTTTCCTCGATTCCGACATAAATTCCGCCCAGCACAAAAATCAAAACAAACGTCCAGACCGTGGGCGGCAGCGTGATGATCAGCACCGCCATGATTGCTCCCAGCGCGTAACCGGCCGAGAGCACGCGCGGTTTTTTGAAGTTGTCCGCCAGCCAGCCTGCGATTGGCGCGAACGCCGCGTAGAAAATATTGTGCGCCACATAAAACCCGACCGCGAAACTGGCGGCTTTCGCGACCCCGAGCGTCGGCGTCAGTTTTTGCGTGGCGAGCAAAATCAACATGCTGTGCGCAAAATCTCCGGACCCGAACAAGCCGACCGCCACCAGAAATTTTCGATACGGTTTCGGCAGCGAACGCAAACGGTCGCCAAAGGAAACATGCGCAACCGGCTTGCGCTCCCGCTCTTTGACGACAAATGCAATCAGCGCCGCCGCCATGAGACTGGGAATCAGCGTGACCGCAAACAATGGCGGATAGCGGTGCCGAAACACAGAGAGCAGCCCCAGCGCCGACAGCGGGCCGACGATCGCGCCGATGGTGTCCATCATGC
>DASXHY010000192.1:0-3095 GCA_036488095.1 Verrucomicrobiia bacterium
TCTTCAATGATTTGATCAGTTTGGGAGGTTCCAACTGGCGGTGTCTGGCCGCCACGGCCAAATCCGTATTGGTCAGGCTGGTCAACATCGTGGAAGGCCGCTGCGGTTCCTTCTCGCGCAGAGTGCGCCGCATTTCATCCAAACCGGATTGGACCAGTTCCTTTTGATCAAAAGGCGTGCGGCCGGTGAGCAATTCGTACAGCAGGACGCCGAGTGAATAGATGTCGCTGCGCGTGTCCACGTCCAGGCCGCTCATCTCCGCTTGTTCCGGGCTCATATACGCGGGCGTCCCCACGACTTGACCGTCCGCAGTGAAATTGGTGTCATCCACGATCCGGCCCTCGATGGCCTTGGCGATGCCGAAATCAATCACTTTTGGAACCGGCATGCCGTCGTGCGTCGTCACCAAAATGTTTGACGGCTTGATGTCCCGATGGATGACGCCTTTTTGGTGCGCGTGCTGGATGGCCTGACAGACTTGAATGAAAAGTTTCAGCCGTTGGGACGCAGCCAGTTTGTGCTCGTCGCAATAGGTGGTGATTTTCACCCCTTGAACCAGCTCCAGGACAAAATAGGGCCGGCCGGATTCGGTGGCGCCGCCGTCCAACACTTTCGCAATATTGGGGTGATCCATCATCGCCAGTGCCTGCCGTTCCGCATCAAACCGTGCAATGACATTTTTGGTGTCCATGCCGAGCTTGATGACCTTGAAGGCGACGCGGCGGCGGACGGGCTCCTCTTGTTCCGCCAAATAAACCACGCCGCAGCCGCCCTCCCCCAACTGTCTCAACAATCGATACCGGTCGATCCGCGTCCCGGCCATTTCGCCCGCAACAGGTTTGTTATTTTCTGGTTTCGGCGCTTCGGAAACGTCGGAGCCATCAATGGCAAGGTTTGTGATGCACTCGGAAAAGAAACGTTCGCTCTGGTCATGTTCGACCAGCATTTCCGTCACGCGCAGGCACAAGCCGGCGTCGCCGGCGCTGGCCACTTTGAGGAACGACTCGCGCTGAGCCGGATCCGCAATCGGCAGGGCGGCCGCAAACAGCAGTTGTTCTTTGTCAGTTCCCACACTCATGGTTTGGCGTCATTGCGCGCCACTATTAATGCGCCGGCTGAAGAAAAAAACGGGAAGACGAAAACATCATGATCCAAAATCCCGTTCTTCACGGATTTTTTTTAACAGCCAGGCCTTGGCAAAGGTCCATTTATTGTAAATCGTTCGTTCGGTCACTCTCAACGTCTCGGCCACTTCGGTGTTGGTCAGGCCGCCAAAGAATTTCAGGGTCACAATCCGCGCCAACTCGGGATCGGTCGCATTCAAATGCGTCAGCGCCTCATCGATCAGCAAAATTCGTTCGTCGGGCTCGGTTTGAGCCACATCCACATTCTCAATGCTCAAATGCTCGGCGCGATTGCCGCGCTTGAGCCGCAATTTACGGCGGGCGCTTTCGATGAGGATTCGCCGCATGGCTTCCGAGGCGGCGCCAAAGAAATGCGCGCGGTTGCGCCAAACGGGTGATGCATTGGATTGCAACCGCAACCAGGCCTCGTGCACCAAAGCGGTTGGCTGCAGGGTTTGACCTTCCATTTCCCTGGCCATGCGCGAGGCGGCGAGTTCCCGCAGCTCCTTGTAAACCAGTGGAAGCAATTCCTGGGAAACAGCGCCACCCGGTTGATTCGCCTGCAGCAGGCGGGTCACGTCATGTTGAACTTCGGCATTGGGCATGAACACCAGCGGAGTTAAATAAAAATCTGATGCCCCAGCATAGCAACCGATTTCCCACGGTTCAATCAAAACCCGGCTGCCTCGGCGCCTGGGTTTGGAGGAACGAAGGCTCGAATCCATAGACGGCAGGTAAATCGTTCTTTATTGTTTTAGCCGGTAAAAGGAAGCCGGGGCTGACGGAGTCAGGCCGACTGAATTCAAATTGCCGATGACGTTCACTGGATTTGTCACCGGACCCCAATTGGCCGGCGGTTGAAGATTAACTGTGCTTTCGAGATGGTAACCGATTGCCGAGGTCGGCCAGAAAATCTGCATGTTGCCGCCCGAATTCGTGATTTGCAAATATGGCAGCGGCGACAAGCTTAACGCCAAGGTCGCGGTGTTGGAGCCGTCCGGGGCGAGATTGATCGAGAAAAGATGTGTCGTGGGATCATAATTCATAACGCCGAAAGCGCCGTTCAATGCGCCAATGTAGGGTGCTGACGGCGCATATCCCGTCAGCGTCAGGTTGGTTTCGCCAACGGCAAAGGAGGTGGTCACTTTCAACACTCCAGCATCCGCCATGGTGGAAATGCGTTTTTTTCCGAGGGTGACAAATTTGTTGGTATCGCCCAAGAAGGCAATTCCCGATGGGCCAACGGGAATCACCACGAAATAGGAACCGTTGACATTGTTGCTGGGCATCGTGGTCGTAAAATTGAAAGTGTTGCTGGCGGCAACAATCACGCCCGTGCTGCTGAAATAATCATAGACATAAGCATTACCGGGAACTCCCAACTGGTTGGGGATGAAGCTGGAGTTGGTAAGGGCGGAAGCTTGCGCGAAGGAAAATACATAAGCGGCCCGCAAATCGCCGTGATCCACATACGCGGCCGCCACCATGGGCTGGCTCCCCGATTGCGCGCCGTTGACATAGGAAGGGTCAGTGGGAGTCAGCGGTGAATCCGGTTTGACGATGACACCGTCGGGCCGAACGGATTTCGCCAGGTTGATTGTATTGATTGCTCCCAGCGCATCGCCCACGCCGACGGGTCCGGCCGACAATGTGCTCAGCAATAAATTGCGCGACTCGCTGCTGTAAAACACGTCCGTCCACGGCCAGCAGCCTAGCGCGCCGGCCAGTTTCGAGGTATAGAGAAAGGAATTCCATTTGCCGATTTCAAAGCGATCGTTGGAGACCCGCATTGTCGCCAAATTACTGTAAAGCGAGCCTTGCAGAAAATGACGCGGCAATGGCATGCAGTATTGCAAATCGATGCCTTTGGCCGCCGCGGAATGCGCCATGTCATTCATAAACGCCGGCGGGTCATTCAAATTCAACAATGGAAGGGCATTTATATCGAGCCAGTCATGTTCAAACGTCACC
>DASXHY010000199.1:0-2553 GCA_036488095.1 Verrucomicrobiia bacterium
ATGACGCGCGACGGAACGTTTTTAGTGCGGGACGGTAAACTCGCTGGCGGCTTGAGAAATTTCCGCTTCAATCAAAGTGTCCTCGAAATGCTTTCTAATGTCGAGCTGATGGGCCCATCCGTGCGCGCCGCCGGCGAAGAATCCTTCGACATGGTTGTCCCCTCGATGAAGGTCCGCAATTTTAATTTCTCAGAAGTGACGAAGTTTTAGAGGGATTGCGCCCTTGACTTTCGTTCTAACCCATCCGAATCCGCAATTCCTGCGTAACATCTAATTAGTGATACATTCGAACGAGACAGTCTATATGGACCGACGCAGATTCATTTCGATTGCTGGGGGCGCGGGACTGGGCATTCTCCTGCCCTATGCGGTGTATCGTTCACTGGCGTATGGATTTGGGGCGGCCAACGTTGACGTCAAAGGCTATGAAAAATTTGGGGCGGAGGCGGCGCTGCGGGCGATTGCGCCTGTGGATCAGTTTTACGTGACATCGTCGCATGGCGAGCCTGCGGTGGACGTTAATAAGTGGTCCTTGGCGATTGACGGGCTCGTGACGGACCCGCTGCATTTTGATTATGACGACATTCGAAAGCTGGCGCCGTATGAGACGACGCTGACGCTGGAATGCATTTCGAATGAAATTGCGGGCGGCCTGATCGACACGGCCAACTGGCGCGGCACGCTGTTGCATCCGCTGCTCGAACGCGCCGGTCCAAAGGCCAATGCCAAGTTCGCAATCTTGTACGCGGCAGAAGGCTACACGACCGGCCACACAATGGAACGGCTGTCGCGCGGCGCGAATTTTTTGGCCTATGACATGGACGGCGAACCGCTGACGCGCATTCACGGATTTCCGCTGCGCGTGCTGATGCCCGGGATTTACGGCATGAAGACGCCGAAGTGGCTGACGCGCATTGAACTGGTCGACAAAAGCCATTTGGGCTACTGGGAGTGGATGGGCTGGTCAAACGAGGGCGAGCGGCAACTGCAATCGGTGATCACCGATCCGCATGGCTCAACCCAGATTGCCGGACAGAGTTTCGTAGTCACCGGATGGGCGATTGCGAATGCCGCCGGCGTTTCCAAAGTGGAAATTTCCACGGATGGCGGCGCAACCTGGAATGCTTGCACGATATTCAGCAATCCGATGCCCTCGCAAGTGTGGGCATTCTGGCGTTACGTGTGGGCGAATCCGGCGAGCGGTAAGCACGAGATTCAAGTGCGGGCCACGGACGGCAACGGAAAATTGCAAACGTCGTCAAAGTCCGGCGAATGGCCGGATGGCGCGACGGGGTATCACACGGTTGAGGTGAATGTGACGTGAGGTCGCGGGTTGTGATTCGTGATCTGTGAATCGTGATTCGTGAACCGCGGACTGAAATTATGAGATTTTTCCAGGCTGAATTTATCCCGGCGAATAAAACTCTAAATTTGCTGCCTGGATGAATAGGTAGAGCGCGGGTTTTTGTGGCGCCGGCGTCCCGCCGGCGGTTTTGTGCTCGGTACGACTACAGAAATCCGCCGGCGAGACGCCGGCGCCACCAAGCGTTTGAGAACTTGTAGCGTGTCGTAACTCTTACTTATGCTTGATTTGTAATTTTACTGGAGCCGCGGGAGAACTGAAAATGTTGGCCGTCAGTTCATTTCTAATTTCAAATCTCATATCTCAAATCACGAATCACGAATTACAAATCACAGTTCACAATTCACGGCGCCACAAACGTCAGGCTGTTCACAGCCTTGGCTATTACATTTTCCTGAACCTGGATCAGGTCTGAATCCGCCCACGTCATCCCCAGCAAAGTGTATGCGTCGCCGCCTTTGACCAAAGTTAAGAGAGTAACGGACCAGTCGCGGCCGTCAGCCGTGCCCCGCGCGTGCTGCTCGACGGCGGGGAAACCAGCCACGGACAATTGGCGGCTCGAAATCTGGCGGTAATTTTCATAAACGTCGCCGAGCGCCTTTCCTGTTTTTGCGGCGTGCACGTCCAGAGAATCTTTGGCGTGTTCGCGGCCAATGACGAGCAGCGTGGTTTGATCGAGTGTTCCAAGCGCGGCGACAGCGTCGGGCAGTTCCTTGCGAGCCGCGGGAATAAGCTGCCAGCTGGGCGGCTTGTACATTTGAAATCCGTACGTGACATTTACATATTGGTTGCCGCGAATTTCGTCCCGGATCACAACAGGCTCCGGAGCGGGCGGTGGCGTGGGCGCGGTTGGCAACGCAGCCGCCGCAGCTCCCGCCGATGCGGCCGAAGTCACCGTCGGAGGCGGAATCTGCGCTGCGGCCACTGCCTTTGCTTTTGGCGCTGCGAGGTCAGCCTTAAATGATGCCGCGCTGGACGTTGCCCCGGTTGAAGTTGATGAGCGATCATGCGCCGCGCCTTTATCTCCGGCAGAAGGACTATTCGCGGAAGCGGGCTCCTTCAGAACGGCGGGCACGATGGGCATTGATGTTGGAGCAGCGGGCTCCACGGATGCGGATTGCTTTGCTTTTGAATCGGTATCTTTCTTCGGCGCGCTAATATTGATGTCCGCGACCTTGTCCTTGCGGATG
>DASXHY010000213.1:0-4887 GCA_036488095.1 Verrucomicrobiia bacterium
ATGGAAGTTTGCGGCGGGCAAACCCACAGCATCGTAAAATATGGCCTCGATTATCTCTTGCCAAGGGAAGTTGAACTCGTGCACGGCCCCGGTTGTCCAGTTTGCGTCACCTCTCTCGAAATGATCGATAAAGCGCTGGCCATCGCTTCCCGGCCTGGCGTCATTTTTTGTTCCTTCGGCGATATGCTGCGCGTGCCGGGTTCGGAGGTGGACTTATTGATTCTAAAATCCCGCGGCGCCGATGTGCGCGTCGTTTATTCGCCGATTGATTGCCTGAAAATCGCGCGCGCAAACCCCGATAAAAAAGTGGTGTTCTTCGCGATCGGTTTTGAGACCACCGCTCCCGCCAACGCCATGTCCGTTTGGCAGGCGAAGCAGCAAGGCGTGAAAAATTTTTCCATCCTCGTCTCGCACGTGCTGGTGCCGCCGTCCATCGCCTCCATTTTGCAATCTCCATTGAACCGCGTGCAGGGCTTTCTCGGCCCGGGCCACGTTTGCACCGTGATGGGCTATCGTGAATACGAACCCATCACCGCGCGCTTTCGCGTCCCGATTGTTATCACCGGTTTCGAGCCGCTGGATTTGCTCGAAGGCACTTTGATGACCGTGCAGCAATTGGAGCAGGGCCGCGCCGAAGTCGAAAACCAATACTCTCGCGTCGTCAGTCGCGAGGGCAATCGCGTCGCGCAGGACCTCGTGAACAAGGTCTTCGAAGTGTGCGACCGCAAATGGCGCGGTGTCGGCTCGATACCCAAGAGTGGTTATAAATTGCGCTGGGAATTCCGCGGCCACGACGCCGAGCGGCTATTCGACGTGAAGGAAATCGACACGAAAGAACCTGAAATATGCATCAGCGGGCTCGTGCTCAAGGGCGTCAAAAAGCCGCACGATTGCCCCGCCTTCGGCAAGCAATGCACGCCCGAGCATCCATTGGGAGCAACGATGGTTTCTGCCGAGGGCGCGTGCGCCGCGTATTACGCCTACGGCCGGCATTTGCAAACCCAGCCTCGTCAACCCGCTCGCGCCCAGGAACCGGAGGCCGTCACATGACCAGCGAAACCTCAGTGGTCGAGAAACCCGCCGAAACCTATCGCGCAAAAATCATGCGCAAATGCGGCGAGAGCATGGAGATGAAGGAGAAATTCTTCTCGAAGTACGCCGATCAAATCGAATCCATGGCCAAAGCCATGGCCGAACGTTTTCAATCCGGCAAAAAACTTCTCGTCATGGGCAATGGCGGCAGCCTGTGCGACGCGCTGCATTTCTGCGTCGAGTTCACGCATCCGATCATTGAGAAGCGCAAGGCGTTTCCCGTCATTCCGCTCATGACCGACATCTGCACCATGACCGCCATCGGCAACGACGTGGATTACTCCCGCGTTTTTGTGAACCAACTGGAACTCCTCGCGCAGCCGGGTGATATGGCGCTCGCCGTGAGCACGAGCGGCAAGTCGCCTAATTTAATTTACGCGCTCGAAGCCGCTCGCGAAAAACAGATGTTGACCATCGCCTGGCTTGGCAAAGACGGCGGACGCCTCGCCGAGACGGCCGATTACAGTTTCATCGTCCCGTCCTACAGCATTCACCGGATTCAGGAAGTTCACGCCACGCTCGTCCACGTCGCGTGGGACCTGATTCACATTGCGCTGGGAGAAGATGATGTCGTCTGAAGTCCTCGAATCAAACGGTGCGGCCGCGGCGGAAACTCCGCCGCTTCTCGCGTCCTGCCAGATGCCGATTTCCGATCACAAAGAAATCGTGCTCGCTCATGGCAGTGGCGGAAAAATGACTCATCGCCTGATCGAAAAAATGGTCCTGCCGGCCTTCCGCAATGACCTGCTCGCGCCACTGCACGACGGCGCCGTCTTTTCGATCAACGGCGCGAAGCTCGCCTTCAGCACCGATTCCTACGTGATAAAACCGATTTTTTTCCCAGGCGGTGACATCGGCAAGCTCGCCGTCCACGGCACCGTGAACGACCTCGCCATGTGCGGCGCCCGGCCGCTCTATCTTTCGGCGGCGTTCATCATCGAGGAAGGATTGCCGATGCAGGATTTTTGGCGCGTCCTTCAATCCATGCGCGACGCCGCCTGCGCGGCGGGTGTTTCGCTCGTCACCGGCGACACGAAAGTTGTGGACCGCGGTAAAGGCGACCAGATTTTCATTAACACATCCGGCATCGGCGTCGTTAATCCGAACGTCAACATTCAGCCCAATCGCGCTCAGGTCGGCGACAAAATCATCGTCAGTGGCCAAATAGCTATGCACGGCATAGCGATCATGTCTGTTCGCGAAGGCTTGGAATTCGAAACCGAGATTGCCAGCGACACCGCGCCGTTGAATGGCCTCGTGGAAGCAATTCTCGCGGCAGGCAAGGACATCCATGTCCTGCGCGACCCAACTCGCGGCGGTGTCACGAGCGCGCTCAGCGAAATCGCCGAATCGGCCAACGTCGGCATTCGCCTGGAAGAGTGCCTGTTGCCGATCAGCGAAGAAGTCAAAGGCGCGTGCGAAATTCTCGGCCTCGACCCCCTTTACGTCGCCAACGAGGGAAATCTTCTCGCGTTCGTTTCCGCCAACGAAGCCGGCGAGGTCCTCGCCGCCATGCGCCGTCATCCGCTGGGCGCAGAGGCCACCATCATCGGCGAAGTGGTGCCCGAGCACCCCGGAATGGTCACCATGAAAACCCACATTGGGGGTACCCGCGTGGTGGACATGTTATCAGGCGAACAACTCCCGCGAATCTGCTAACGGAGCGCGGAGCATCGCTCCGCAGGCGAACTCACCGCGCCGCCTCCCCATTTGTGTTTGGCTGTAACGTCGGCGGGTTTTGTTCGAGATGCCGCCAACTCTGGTTCCGGTCTCGCACTTGTCCGCGCGTCAGATAATCGCTCAAGGTCAGGTCCACCATGATGAGAAACCAAACCACGCCGCCAATGATGAAAATCCACGTCAATGCCTTCTCGTATCGGCCGTGCATGAAAATCAAAACCACCAGCAACATTTTTGTGATAGAAATTCCCAGCGCGGCGACGTTATTGAACGGCCCAAGATTGATTTCCGCCAACCCCCACGTCAGCAGCAGTAACGCCAGCAGCGCAATCCACACGCGCAAATAGATTTTCTTTGGCACGTTCGGCGAGTTCATGAGGAGTAGCGATGAATCAGGTACAACAGTGGGTAAAGATATATCCAGATGATGTCCACGAAGTGCCAGTACAAGCCGGTCATCTCGACAGGTGTATAGTAAGCGTCCGAAAATTTCCGCCGCGAAGTCATCCACGCCATTGTCGACAGTAAACAGACTCCGACTGTGACGTGTACCGCGTGGACTCCGGTCATAATCCAGTAAAGCACCCAGAAAATTTGCGCCTGCGGCGGCAACTCCGGCCTGAAATGCGGGCCGGGCCACAAATGTTCATTCAGGTCCTGGCGATATTCGAATCCTTTGACCGCGAGAAACGCCAGGGCGAAGAAGATTGTGATGGCGAGAAAACGGAAAAGCCATTTGATATTATTTTCGCGCGCGGCGTGAACGGCGAGCGCCATCGTCAAACTGCTGGTCAGGAGTATCGCCGTGTTCACCGTGCCGAAAAGCACAATAGTATGATGACTCGCCTCGGCAAACGCCCACGGATACGTCTGGCGATAGACGAGATACGTCATAAACATCGCGCCGAAGAACAGGACTTCCGTCGCGAGAAACGCCCACATCCCGAGCGTCGCCGCCTCCTTTTGCTGCGGCATTTCCTCGAATTGTTCCTGAAGGGCGGCGTGGGTCTCAGGCATAATCTTTCCCTTTCTCGCTGCTCGCGTTCAACTCCGCTTCGGTTTCCTCCGCCGAATATTGATACGGCGGGCCGTCCACGACTGGTATCTCCACGAAATTATGTTTCGGCGGCGGCGAAGGCGTTTGCCATTCGAGACCGGTGGCGTTCCAAGGATTCGCGCCCGCTTTTTTTCCGTATTTCAACGACCAAATGAAATAAATCAGCGGCAGCAAATAGGCCACGCCGAGAATCGAAGCGCCCGCGCTCGACATGACGTTGTAAATCTGGAATTCCGGCGCGTAGGCGTGATAACGCCGAGGCATTCCGAGATATCCAAGCACGAATTGCGGAAAAAAGGTGAGGTTGAATCCCAAAAACATCGTGAGCGCCGCGAGTTGGCCAAGTTTTTCCGGATACATCCGCCCGGTGATTTTCGGCCACCAGTAATGCAGCCCGCCCATAAACGCCGTGACCATGCCGCCGACCATGATGTAATGAAAATGCGCGACGATGAAGTAAGTATCCTGAACATGAACATCCAACCCAACCGCCGCCAGGAACAGCCCCGTCAGTCCGCCAATCGTAAACAACCCGATGAATCCAAGGATATAAATCATCGGCGTCGTGAAGGAAATCGAGCCGCGATATAACGTCAGCGTCCAATTAAAAACTTTGATCGCCGACGGCACCGCGACCATGTAACTCAAAAACGAAAACACCAGGCCCGCATAAATGGATTGGCCGCTGGTGAACATGTGGTGCCCCCAGACGAGAAACCCGAGGACCGCAATGGCCACGCTCGCAAACGCGATAAAGTGATAACCGAAAATCGGCTTTCGCGAAAAGCAGGTGATCACTTCGCTCACGACTCCCATCCCGGGCAGAATCATGATGTAAACCGCCGGGTGCGAGTAGAACCAGAAAAGGTGCTGGAACAAAATCGGGTCGCCGCCGAGTCTTGGGTCAAAAACACCCACGCCCCAGATGCGTTCTATCCCCATCAACGCGAGCGTCATTGCCAGCACCGGCGTGGCGAGAATCATGATGACGCTCGTTGAATACAGCGACCAGATAAACAACGGCATCCGAAACCAGGTCATTCCCGGCGCGCGCAATT
>DASXHY010000338.1:0-11629 GCA_036488095.1 Verrucomicrobiia bacterium
CCATGAGTACGGCGAAGACCGCGGTGAAATCGCCGCCCGCAAAAACGGCTCGCTCGTCAGCATGGATCAGGGCGAAGCCACCTCCTACGCCTTAAACATGGTGCAGGAACGCGGCCGCCTCATGATTGAGCCCGGCGACCAGATTTACGTCGGCATGATTGTGGGTGAAAACACTCGCGAGAATGATATCCCCGTGAATCCGGTGAAGGAAAAACGCCTCACCAACATGCGTTCACAGGGCGATGGCAAAGGCATCCAACTTAACGCGCCGCTCAAGCTCAGCCTCGAACGTGCGCTGGAATACATCGACGTGGATGAATACGTGGAAGCGACGCCAAAGAATTTGCGCTTGCGGAAGAAAATCCTCGATGAAAATCAGCGCAAACGCTCCGAAAAATCCCGCGTGCTGAAATTCGTACAGGAGTAATCTGCAGCAGACGGAGCGCGGAGCATCGCTCCGCACGAACGTAACGCAGGCTGCCAGCCTGCTGTATCGCAGACTGCCAGTCTGCGAGGCGTAAATATTTATCTGACGCCGAAAAAAAGAACGCTGCTACGCGAGATCTAACGCAAAACATTGGTCATCCGCATCACCGTCCAACCGCAGGATGACCTCGACCTGCTTGAGCCCTTTGGCCAGGCACGTATGGATTGCATCCACCAACGTCGGAAAATTCAGCGCCGCCTCCGCTTTTCTCGTCCATCCTCCAGTGGCCTTCAAAAATTTATTACTGCCCACTTTCCGCACCAGCAACTTCTTAATCGGCGAACGCATCATTCACAAAGTTAGACGCACCAACCCGGCGTTTGTTCAAATTGCGAATAACAAATGGAAACCAAATCGAGATTGAATCCCCCTGCGCGTTTCTTGCTCCGCGACTCGTCAATCGTAAATCGTAAATGTTAACCCCCGGCGCTTGAAATCATCCCCGCTTTCCCCGAGACTTCCACCGTGAACAACCCCGTGCCACTGCACGACACGCTGAAAAAATATTTCGGCTTCACCTCGTTCCGCCCGTTGCAGGAGGAAATCGTCCGCGACAGCCTGGCGGGCAAGGACGTGTTCGCCGTCCTGCCGACGGGCGGTGGCAAATCACTCTGCTTTCAACTGCCCGCACTCATCCGGCCCGGGCTCACCGTCGTCGTCTCGCCGCTCATCGCGTTGATGAAAGACCAGGTGGACGCCTTGCAGGCCGCGGGCGTCCCTGCGACGTTCCTCAATTCCTCTCTCGCCACCGCCGAATCGCGCGCGCGCTTGCGCGGATTGCACAACGGCGAATATCGCCTGCTCTACGTCGCACCCGAGCGGCTGATGCTCTCTGGCTTTCTCGATGATTTGAAACGTTGGAACGTCGGTTTATTCGCCATCGACGAAGCCCATTGCATCAGTGAATGGGGCCACGATTTCCGGCCCGAATACCGCCAGATAAATTCCTTGCGAGCGGTTTTTCCCGAAGTGCCGCTGATGGCCCTGACCGCCACAGCCACCGAACGCGTGCGCGCCGACATCATCACGCAATTGCATTTGCGCCAACCGGCCTGCTACACCGCCAGCTTCAACCGCCCCAACCTCACCTATCGCATTTCCGCCAAGTCCGGCGCGTACGAGCAAATCCTCGATTTCATGCGCGCGCGTCCGCGTGAAAGCGGCATCATTTATTGCCAGGCACGCAAAACCGCCGAGGGCCTGGCCGGAAAATTGAACGAGGACGGCATCCGCGCCGCGGCTTATCACGCCGGCATGGAAACCGATGACCGCAGCCGCAGCCAGGAAGCCTTTTTGCGCGATGAAGTGCGCGTCGTCTGCGCCACCATCGCTTTCGGCATGGGCATCAACAAGCCCAACGTGCGTTTCGTGATTCACTACGATCTGCCCAAGAACATTGAAGGCTATTACCAGGAAACTGGCCGCGCCGGCCGCGATGGCTTGCCCAGCGAATGCCTGCTGCTATTCAGTCCCGGCGACCGCGTCAAATACAGCCGCTTCATCGACGAGATGACCAATCCCAAAGAGCGCGACATCGCCCGCGCGCAATTGGAGCAAATCGTCCACTACGCCGAATGCGCCTCCTGCCGCCGCGCGTTTCTACTGAATTATTTCGGCGAACAATATAAGGGAAGCTCCCCACGCTGGATTGAGTCACCCGACACCGAACCTTCCGAAATCGCGCCAAAGCTTCTCCCCGGGGGAGAGGGCCGGGGTGAGGGCGAGCGTAAATATTCACCCGCCGATCGGCCAAATCCAGCACCTTCCGAAAAAACCGATCAGAGCACGTCGCCTCCTACAGATTCGCTAAACTGCGGCGCCTGCGACAACTGCCTCTCCCCGCGCCAAACCTGGGACGGCACCGTGGCGGCCCAAAAATTTCTTTCCTGCGTTTATCGCATTCGTGAGAAAAGCGGTTTTGGCGTCGGCATCCAACACGTCGTCGAAGTCCTCTGCGGCGCGGAAACCGAAAAAATTCGCAAATGGAACCATCACACCCTTTCCACCTACAACATCGGCGGCGAACACAGCCGCCCGGAATGGTCCGCCATCGGGCGCGAACTGGTCCGGCTCGGATTGCTTCGACAGGACGCCGACAAATTCAACACCACCGAATTGACCGATGAAGGCCGCGCCGCCCTCAAATCGCGGCAAAAAATCGTGCTCACACGTTCCGTCGCCGCCACCGCGGGACCGGCCCAGCATCGCGCCGGAGAAATCGCGTGCGACGAAGCGCTATTCGAGAACCTTCGCCAGTTGCGCAAGCGCCTCGCCGACGAACGCGGCATGCCGCCTTATATCATTTTCTCGGATGTCTCGCTCCGTCAAATGGCGCGCCACTATCCGCAGGATGAACGAGCATTCTCGCGCATCAGCGGCGTGGGCGATAAGAAGCTGCGCGAATTCGGCGCTTTGTTCATGGGCGAAATCGCCTCCTATCTGCAAACCAACCCCCGCCAGATGTTCGCCGAAGATTCCTTCGCCGAACCCGCGCCCGCGCCCGCGCGCTCCAGGCTCAACGACACCGCACGCGAAACGTTTTACTTTTTTCGAAAGGGAAAATCGGTGGAAGAAATTGCCCTCATCCGCGGCTTGAAGGAGAGCACCATTTACGGCCATCTCGAAGATGCGATCCGTGCCGGTGAAGCCATCGAGTTGAACCGCCTGGTGGATGAGAAAGGCCGACGGGAAATCGCTTCCGCCTTCGAGAGGCACGGCTTTGCCAATCTCACTGGCGCCGTGGAATCCCTGGGGGGCCGTTACTCCCACGGCCAACTGCGCGTGTATCGCGCCGCAACCCAGGCCTCCGCGGCCTAATCCCTGGTGGCACGGGCGTCCCGCCCGTGCGAGCCGAAACTCACGGGCGAGACGCCCGTGCCACTACTGCGCTTCCCTGTTACCCCGCCTGCGCGCGCGCCGTCGGCGTCGCACTAGCTGGCGCCACAAAAGCCGGCGCGTGGCAAAGGATGTGATAAATGTAATCCTTCAATTTCGCCCGACGCATTTTCAACTCTTCAATCTCCTGGTCCGTTGCGAAATCGATGTCTTCCTCGATGCGATAAATCTCGTCATCGAGCCGATGATATTCGTCATAGATATGGCGGAAATGGTCGTCGGAACCTTTGAGGCGTTTAATCGTTTCGCGATGTTCCGGAAATTCGCGAAGGATAGGATGATGCAGGTCCATGGGTTTAGCTCACCTTTCTTTTTGAACGTTCGTTATGAACGGTCGGGACTGCGAATGCACGGAATTGCACGAAACGGCGCGCCGCGCCCGTGGTAGGAAGACTGTGTGATTTGTTGGGAAAAGAGCCGGTTTCGATTGCGCCGGCTGCGGGACACTCATCCGATTCGTGTCGCTTCGCGTTCATTCGCGTTGCACTCAATTTACTCCGAACCTCCAGCCCGTAAAGTAATCTTTTTACTAAAACGGAGTGCGTCCCATAACGAATGGAACTTCGGACCGCCCATCCGCCATCCGCCGTCTGTCATCCGCCATCTGTCATTTGCCGCACGCCGCCTCAATCCCCACCAGGCAAACATCGTCCGAGAATTTTCCATCCGCGGAGAATCGCTGCATCCGCTCGATCAATTGGTCAAACAAATCCGACGCCGACAATTGCGCCCGCTTGTCTACATCCGCAATCAGCATATTCTGGCTGTAAAGCTCGTGCTCCTCGTCCTGCACCTCGTAAAGTCCGTCCGTGAAAAGCATCACCAGATCCCGCGGCGAAAACGTCACCTCGGACGTCTGGTAAATCGCCTCCTCGAACAACCCCAGCGCCGGCTGGCTTTTTCCCCCGATATTCCCGAGCGGCTCGACCACTTTTTTATCGCGCCGCACCAGCAACGGCTTCGGGTGCCCGGCATTCGTGTAGCGGATGACTCCGGTCTTCCAATTCGCGACCAGATAAAAACCCGTCGTCAACATCGGCGTTCCCGCGTGTTTAAGAATCGCGTGCAGATCGCGATTTAACTTCGTGAAAAATTGCCCCGGATCATGCGCCAGCGGTTTCAATTCCTCCAGCAGCGCGCGAATCATCGCCGTCACCAGTGAAGAACGCACGCCGTGACCCGCCACGTCGCAAATAAACACACTCGCCTCCTCGTCCGACAACGCCGACACCGTGAAAAAATCCCCGCCCACCGTGCCCGTCGGCAAATAACGATGCGTGAAAAGAAACGCGCTCTCCTCCGGCGTGGCCGTGCGCGGGAAGGACGGATATTGCTGCGGCAACATCGTGATCTGAATCTCCCGCGCCATCTTGAGATCGTCCTCCAGCTCAAGATTCTTCGCGTGCAACTCCTTCCGGCTGCGCGCCAGCTCGGTATTCGCCTTGCGAATGCGTTCCGCCGCCACTTTCTGCGCCGTGATGTCCCAGAACATCCCCTGCACTCCGACTACGTTCCCCTCTGCGTCAAAAATCGGCATCTTCACCACCTGGTTATACCCGCGGTCGCCCGCAAACCTGCTCTCCTCGACGGCCTCAAAAGGTTGTTTCGTTTCAATGACCTTCCGGTCGTCCGCTTCACGCTGCGCCGCCACTTCGGGCGGCAGGAAATCTGAAATCCTTTTGCCCAGCACTTCCTCGCGCGTCTTTCCCAGCGTCTTGCAGAATTGCCGGTTCACAAACGTGTAACGCCCCTCCAGATCCTTGCGGAAAATATTCTGCGGGATCGTCTCCACCAGCGAATGATACAACGCCTCCGACGTCCGCAAATTCTCCTCCATCTGCCGCGCCTTCGTGATGTCCCAAAACATCCCCTGCAATCCGATGATCCGCCCGCTCGCCTCGTAAAGCGGCGTTTTCAAAATCTGCACATACACCCGCGAGTGTTCCGCTCCCGGCGGCTGATGCTCCTCGATCGTCGTGAACGGCTGGCCCGTTTCCATCACCCGCCAGTCGTCGCGGCGATACTTCTCCGCCAGCTCCGCCGGAAAAAAATCAAAGTCCGTCTTGCCCACAATATCGTCCAGCTTGAACCCGAGCAGCTTGCAGAAATGTTGGTTCGCGAAAATAAATTTTCCCTGCGTGTCCTTGCGGAAAATATTCTGCGGAATCGTCTCGACCAGAGAATGATACAACGCCTCCGAGTTGCGCAAGTTCTCCTCCGTCTGCTTGCGATGCGTAATGTCCTCAACCGTGCCCTCGTAATAAAGCAACTCGCCGCGGCTGCTGCGCCGCGCGTGACAATTCTCCGAAATCCAAATGACGCTCCCGTCCTTGCGATAAATCTGCGACTCAAACCCCGCCACCGTGTCCTGCTCCTGCATCACCCGCACAAATTCATCCCGGCGCCCCTCCTGCACATACAACCGCCGCCCAATATCCGTGACACTGTCCATCAACTCCTGCGGCGTGGCATAACCGTAAATCCTCGCCAGCGCCATGTTCGCCAGCAGATAACGCCCCTCCGGCGTCGTCTGGAAAATCCCCTCAACCAGGTGATCGAAAATGCTGTGATATTTCTCCTCCGCCGCCAGCAAAGTGACATCCATCCGATGCCGCTCAATCGCGTAACGAATCGAGCGCTCCAGCCAGCCCGGCGTGATCTGGCTTTTCACCAGGTAATCCTGCGCCCCCGCCTGCACCGCCTCCACCGCCACCGTCTCATTGTCCGCATCACCCGCCGCAATGATCGGCAGCCGCGGCGCTTCGGCTTTCAGCAGGGAAATATTCGCCAACCCCGCGCCATCCGGCAGCGCCACATCGAGCACCACGCAATCAAAATGCTTGCCATTAATGGCCGTAAACCCCTCCTGCAAGCCGGCCGCCGACGAAACATCGGCGCTCAACTCACGGGCCTGGCCGATCATTTCCCCGACCGTCCGCGTAAAGCCCGGGTCATGCTCGATCAGCAGAATATTCAATCGCTCTTGCGACATACGCACCGTCTTAGGCAGCCAGATTCAGGCCAACAAAAGACATAGTTTGGTTCGGCTAAAATCATGACAGGATTGCGCGCAGGCTGCAAGCGCTTTGGCAAAATCCGCAATTTGCTGATTCAGGCGGGCGGGCGTCCTGGCGCGTCGCCTCTAAATTGGACACCACCATAGTGGCACGGACTTCCGGCCCCTAGACCGAAGCATTTTGCATCTCAGAAATTTCGCACTTCAAACTTCAATCAAATTTTCAAAACGAATTTGCGTGCCGGCACGCGCGGAAATAAACTCCTCCTATGCACGTCATTTCCAACGATCGTGCGCTGGAGCACTGGAAGGCTCTCAACAGCTTGCCGCCCGGCGCAATAGATCTCCTGAGTGCGCGATTTATCCGCGAACAACCTCCGCTGGCGGCCGCCGTTCTTCACCTGGCGAATGGATTGGTCTCCGGCCTGGATGGAGTGTCAAAAATTCCCAAAGACGACGATCCCCGGCTGAACGATTTTTGGAAACTGGCAACCAGCGGCGCGATTATGAACGAAATTGTCTGCCGCGAAGCGGGCCGGCACTTGAGGAAGTTGACCTCCGACGAAGTGTCGGCTCTGACCGAAGAATGCCTGTCGACTTTAGAGGCGTTTAACGACGGCGTCCGAAAGGGGACCGAGAAGCCTGCAAACCTTTTTGCGTCGTGTTCGCAACGCGAATTGCTTTCCGGCATCGCCCTCAGCCATTGGCTCAACCGGGAGCCGGAAATGGCGCAATTGCCCGGTGAAATACTCGCCCTGCGCATCATGGCCGAGGGACTGCACCATGCTTGTGGCGATGAACCACCCAATGAACCGCGCTCCTGGGACACCGAGCGCATCCAAATCGCACTTTCGGCCCAAGGCGATCCGTTGCGGCGCGAGGCACTCTCAGTCTGCGAGGTTTTTCGCGCCGAACTCATCCCGGACTTCCTCAAGGAGTTGGAATGGCAGGCCATGGAACCCAAATCAGCGCTGGAAGAATACAGTCCGCTCGGAATGCACGCGATGTTTTTGCTGGCAAAATGGCGCGAGAGCTCCGCCTGGCCGGTGTTCCGAAAACTTTTTTCATTGCCCGGCGATATCGGCTACGAACTGATGGGTGATGTGATTACCGAGGACGCCTCGATTCTGCTCGCGATGGTCGGCGCAAACCACTCGGACGAGTTGCGCGCGATGGTTGAGGACGAAGCCCTGGATGAATATTGCCGTGGTGCGTGCCTGGACGCGTTGACTTGCCTGGTCGCTTGGGGCCAGATGCCGCGCGCGCAACATGTCGCCTTTTTGCGCGAATTGCTCACCGGCAAACTGCGGGTCCGGCCTGAAAACGAGCACGCCTTTGCAAACGCCGTTTCGGCAGCGTGCGACCTCGAAGCCTGGGAACTGCAACCCGAAATTGAGAGCGCCTTCGACCGCGGGGCGGTTGACGACGGTTTTGTTGACTTTGAATTCTTCCTGGACGCTAAAGCGGGGAAATTTGGCAGCCAATGGGAAAAATTTTGCGAGAACCACCAACCGATTGCAGACGTGGCCGCCGCAACGGAATGGCTGGATGAACCGCCGCCTCCACTTGGACCGCTGCCTTCAGAGGAAGACGATTTTGATCTACCTGCCGAACCACTCATGCCGTACATCGCTCCTCCCAAAATCGGCCGCAACCAACCCTGTCCCTGCGGCAGCGGAAAGAAATACAAAAAATGTTGCGGCGCGTGAACGCACCCCTTTTCTATTCGCCACCTTAACACACCATGAATTCCGAAGAACAAGACAAACAACGTCGAAGGGCATTGATGCTTGAGATAGTTGAAAACCAACTGACGAGTCCGGAAACCCCGGAAGTCAAAATGCATTATGACCGGTTGCGTTCCCTCGGGGAAAGTGACGAAAACGCGAGGGAGTTAATTGCCACTGTGATGGCCTTCTACCTTTGGCACACGATGCGCAACGATGATTACACCTATCCGGATTACGTCGCCGAGTTGGCCCGCCTCCCGGAGATAGATTGGCACGACGACGAAAACGACGAGGTTTAATCACATCATTAAAAAACTATTTCGCCACTGCCGCTGAAATCGCAAAAAAGCCGTCAGAGCTGACAATGAATATTCGCGTCCGAGTTCCTGATGATGATTTGGAGTGGCTGCGGTTGCGCCGCGCTCTCTGGCCGGACGTGAACGCCGAAAAACATCGCCAAGAAATGGCCGCCTGGCTTGCCCGCCCCGACACGGTGGTATTGGTAGCGTCCCGATCCTCTGGCGCGGGACTGGCCGGCTTTGCCGAAGCCGGCGCCCGCTCATTAGCGGATGGCTGCGAGACCAGTCCGGTGGCCTACCTGGAGGGCTGGTATGTCGATGACAATGCGCGACGGCAAGGAATCGGTGCGGCATTGATTCACGCGGCCGAAGCGTGGGCTCGTTCGCAGGGATTCCGCGAGTTCGCATCCGATGCGGAGTTGGAAAACCTCGAATCTCAGCGAGCACATCTTGCACTCGGCTTCAAGGAAGTTGGCCGGTCGGTGCTCTACCTCAAAACACTTTGATTTCAGGTGCATTCCGCACCCTTTCCTCTATGAGAGCAAAATTTGTTTCAACATTCGCGGCTATCGATCCTAAGTCGAGCGTCAAGATAGTGATTAACCAAGGAACCAGAAAAATGAATAATTTTTTCACTTAACGCGATTTACGAATCCCGCGAAATAAAATCAGCTCGCTTTTGCAATTCGTTTCAATTCCCCTATAATTGCTCCACAGCCATGAGCCGAAAGGAATTATTCTTCATTTATTTGTGTGCTTCGTTCGCGGCGGCTAACACCGCCTTTTCGCAGACCTGGAATCAAATGAACGTGGCTTCCAATAGCCGGCCTGCGATCGCCTGCTCAGCCGATGGAAAGCTCATCCTTGCCGCGGTGACAGGCGGCCGCATTTACGTCTCGACGAATTCAGGGACCACCTGGCAGTCAAATACGTTCGCACGCAATTGGGGCGCGGTGGCTGCATCGGCCGATGGAACCCGGCTCGCCGCCTCTGATTCCGCATTTGGGATTTATATTTCAACAAATTCCGGCACAACCTGGAACATCAACACCGCGCCATCGAGAAACTGGCGCGCACTGGCCTGTTCCGCCGACGGAACAAGATTAATCGCCGCCGCTTTCGGTGATCAGGTCTATCGCTCCACCGATTCCGGCTCAAACTGGACGCCGCTGCCTCTGGGTGCCGGGTATTCGTGGCAATGCGTCGCTTCCTCAGCCGATGGAAACACCCTCGCCGCCGGGCGGGCCGATTCCAGTTTTGGCATTTACACTTCAACCAATGGCGGAGTGAATTGGACGACCAATAAACTCCCGTTCTATTGTATGGCGGTAGCCTCCTCCGCCGATGGAACCAGACTGGCCGCGGCCATTCTCGGAAATCAGATTTGCACCTCTACAAACTCCGGCGCGACCTGGATAACCAATGCCACACCGCTGCAAAGCTGGAAGTCGCTGGCCTCATCTGCCGACGGTTCAAATCTCGTGGCGGCAAGTTACAATGGTTCGGCCGGCCAAATCTATACTTCCACCAATGCCGGGGCAAACTGGACGCAAAACACCATTGATTCACAAGACTGGACCCAGGTCGCCATGTCGGCAGACGCCGGGCTCATGTTGGCAGCTGCTTCTGGCACCGCGCCGCTGTATGACTCCCGAACGGTTGTGGCGCCGACCTTGAACATCGATGTGTCAGGCACCAATGTCCTCGTGTCGTGGCTCGTGCCTTCTACTAACTTTGTCGTGCAGCAAAACACAAATCTGGGTTCGCCCAATTGGGAAACACTTACCAATCAGCCATCGCTTAATCTCGGCAATCTCCACGACGAACTCTATCTTGCGCCCACAAACAGCGCCGGATTTTATCGTCTCACAACGCCCTGAGTGTTTTTGGGCGCGGCGCAAAATGCGAAACCGTTTCGCAATTCACAACCATTTAAACCAAAGCCGCTTCCACCAAAATCCCGCTGTTTTCGAATTCCCCGTAAAACCTTACCGTAAGTTTTTCCGCATAACTGAACCGTGCTAAAACGGAGCGCATGAAGTTGAATTCTTGGGGAGCGCGCCCGCCCCGGGCGCCGTTCGGTGCGCCTCGCGCCGAACACGTGCGGCGTGGGAAGGCACTGAACGGTGGAATGATTTCGAGCCTCAAAGTGAACCGCGAGGGCGCGGTTCACTGCGCCCGGGGCGGGCGCGCTCCCCATCCCAACTGCAACCTTTCCGCCCAGTCGTGCCCAATCGTACCAGATCGTACGGGGGGGGGGCACGCATGACTTCGCACCTCAGACTCCGAACTTTGAACTTTCGACTCGGGATATTGAGTCGGAATTGGAGCTTGAGGCTTCTCTGGTGCTTGGATCTTGGACGCTTGGAGCTTTTCATTGGAACTTTGCCGCCCTTGTCCATCAACCACCTACGCCGCATTCCGTCCCATTCCAACCCTTGCGGGGGGTGGCACCCCGGACTTTGGACTTCTCGTCGCGCCGAAGCGGAGCGAAGGCGGATGGACCTCGGACCTTGGACTTTGGACTTTGGCCCCGCCATCTTTCGGGCTATTCTCAGCGAAACATGCCGAGTGTTTTCATTAAAACTTACGGGTGCCAGATGAACGAGCGCGATAGCGAAGCCGTCGCGGCGCAACTCGTCGCCAAGGGCTACACCCTCGTCAAATCCGAGGCGCTCGCGGACGTCGTGCTGCTCAACACCTGTAGCGTGCGCGATATGGCGGAACAAAAAGCCCTCGGCAAAATGAAAGCCATGGTCGGCGTCGCCCGGAAACAGCGGCCCAACCAGATTTTTGGTTTCATGGGTTGCATGGCGCAGAGCCGGGGCCAGGAACTCATCGACCGCCTGCCCGATGTCGATCTCGTCATCGGCACGCAGAAATTCCATCGCACCGCGGATTACCTCGATGAAATTCTCGCCGGCCGTCGCGATAAAGTCGTGGACGTTGCCGCCGAGGAAAAAAGCGAAGCCACCATTCGCGAACATTTGCTGAACGGCAACGCGCAAAAATCCGTGACCGCCTATGTCAGCATCATGCAGGGCTGCAACCAATATTGCACCTTCTGCATCGTGCCCTACACCCGCGGCGAGGAACGCAGCCGCAGCATCCCGGACATCGTCGCCGAATGCCGTGAACTGGTCGGCCGCGGCGTGAAGGAAATTACGTTGCTTGGCCAGATCGTGACCAGCTATGGCCGGCG
>DASXHY010000356.1:0-4403 GCA_036488095.1 Verrucomicrobiia bacterium
CGAAATAATGTCCCGTGGAAAATTCCTCGCTCTCAGGGCCGGCACTGTCGCTGTTGTCGATCTGAAACAGCGCGTTGATCGTCGCCACCCAGGTGACTCCCTCCGCGCCGCGCCACGCGCCGCGAATTTTCTGGCCGTCCATCGGTTGGGTTGTCCAGTTCTGGCCGTCGAAATGGACTACGAGTTTCTGCTCGCTCGAGAGCGAATCCGCCGCAAAAGTCACGCCATCGGCATCGATGTCCGCGAGCGGTTGCTGGAAATTCCCGGCCTCCAACATGGGCGGCGGAAGAAATTGTCGCCATTCCGTCGACAGTTTCAAATTGCGGATCGCACTGGTCGATCGCTCCACGCCGCGCGCGCCGGAAATCCACAGGCTGCCGTCGCGGGCCGGAGTCATGCCGAGAAATTTTTGCAGACCGCTTCGCTCGGCGGTTTGCAATACGATCGTGCGAGGCTGGTTTGGATTTTCCGTGTTGAACTCGATCAATTTATCCGGCACCAGGATGAGCACCCGGCTTTGCCGAACGACCTGGATGGGCACCGGCGCCACCGTGGCGGGGACCACTCCCTGGTAGAGTGCGGCGATTTCCGGGATGGGATGCAGCCGCCAGGCGCCATTTTGAAATTCCTCAATCCCTCCCGTCACTGCCGTCCAAAGCTGGCCCCCCGAACTTTCATAGACACGATTACGCCCCACTTCAGGCGAATCGAAGGAAGCCACCGAATAACCGTTCAGCTCGCTGATGGAATCGACATTGATGTGCTTGGCGAGAACTTTTTCATTCACGCCGACCGTGACGGAAACGCAGGGAGATTCAGCCAGGCCATCGGCCGCGCGGTAGATGCGCCAATCCGAATATCTCTGGCCCCACGCCATCGGCGCGAGCGTGAGGAACGCCGTTGCGACAAGGAAAAAAAGACGTCCTTTCCGCGTGGTCATTGTTTCAGTCGCCAATTTCACGTGGCGACTGGATTATCCCTCGCCGTCCCGGCCGGCGCAATGAAAAGCAGCCTGTGCATCGCAACGCACGGCATAGTGGCACGGGCGTCTCGCCCGTGCGTTTCTGATTAAAACTTAGAACTCACGGGCGAGACGCCCGTGCCACTACGCCTCCTTCCGCAAAACCGTGTCGCGTTGCGCCAAATCCGGATTGGCGTTCGGGTAATCGAGGTTGTAATTCAAGCCCCGACTTTCCGGCCGGGCCAGCGAACTCTTCACGATTAATTCCGCCACGGTCGCAATGTTGCGCAACTCCAGCAAATCGCTCGTCACGATGAAGTCCCAATAATAGTCCTGGATTTCCTCCTGCAAATTCGCGATGCGCTTTTGCGCGCGCTGAAGGCGTTTGTTGGTGCGCACAATGCCGACGTAATCCCACATGAGCCGGCGAATCTCGTCCCAATTGTGCGAAACCACCACCAATTCATCCGCGTTTGTAGCATGGCCCGATTGCCACGGCGGAATTTTGAAATCGTTCTTTTCCGGCGGATTCGCGAGCACCTTTTCCGCGGCGCGATGCGCGCACACCAGCGCTTCCAGTAGTGAATTGCTGGCCAACCGGTTCGCGCCGTGCAAGCCGGTGCAGGAAACCTCGCCGACGCCGTACAGCCCCGCGATTTCCGTCTCGCCATCCAGGTTCGTGACCACGCCGCCGCACTGGTAATGCGCCGCGGGCACCACCGGGATCGGCTCCTTCGTGATATCGATGCCGTATTTGAGACAGTTCTGATAGATATTCGGAAACCGCTCGATCACGAATTTCGGGGGCTTGTGCGTGATGTCGAGCAAGACGTAATCCGCGCCACTTTTTTTCATCTCACTGTCAATCGCGCGCGCCACCACGTCACGCGGAGCGAGGGATTTCATCGGATGATAACGATCCATGAATTCCTCGCCCGCAATCGTTTTCAACACGCCGCCCTCGCCGCGCACGGCTTCGCTGATGAGAAACGATTTCGCTTTCGGATGATACAGGCATGTGGGATGGAACTGGATGAATTCCATGTTCGCAATCGCCGCGCCGCCGCGGTAAGCCATCGCCACACCATCGCCGGTCGCGATGTCCGGATTGGTGGTATAAAGGTAAACTTTTCCGCAGCCGCCGGTGGCCAGCAGCGTGACCGGCGCGCTAAACGTGGCGACGTTCCCGGTATTTTTATCGAGCACATAAACGCCGAGGCAGCGGTTATCGCCCACGTAACCAAGTTTCTGGCTCGTGATTAAATCGATCGCGAAATGATTTTCAAAAACCTCGATGTTCGGCTGATGGGAAACGGCGTCGAGCAGCGCGCGTTCGATTTCGCGTCCGGTAACATCCTTCGCGTGCAGAATGCGGCGTTTGGAATGGCCGCCTTCCTTGCCCAAATCCAATTCATGGCGCCCGTGATTCGCGGCGTCCTGGCGTTCGGAAAACTTCATCCCCAGTTCAATCAATTCCTGGATGCGCGCCGGGCCTTCCTCAACGATCGTGCGCACCACGTTCTCTTTGCACAACCCCGCGCCGGCTTCGAGCGTATCGCGCACGTGCATCTCGAAGGAATCCTCGCGGCTCGTGACCGCCGCAATGCCGCCCTGCGCGTAATTGGTGTTCGACTCCGCCTTGTTTTTCTTGGTGATGATGGCCACACGCCCGCGTGGGGCAACCTTCAGCGCGAACGAAAGCCCCGCGATGCCGCTGCCAAGGACGAGATAGTCGAATTGTTTCATTATCAATCAACCGCTTTAAAGTCGCGCGTTATCAATCAATCGCGCTTTGCCGACAAACACAGCGAGTGCGATCTGCGCGCCGCGCGTCACTTTTGCGGCGGCAACCAATGTTTCCGAATCAAAAAAATCTACATAGTCCAATCGCGCATCCGGTTCGTTTTCAATAAACTTTTTTAAATCCGCTTTCAATCGCGCCGCTGGGACGGAAGATCTTTTTACCGCCGCCCGCGCCCTTTGAATCGCGCGCCAAAGCACGACCCCTTGCCGCCGCAAATCGCCTTCCAGATATTTATTGCGCGAACTCATCGCCAGCCCGTCGGGTTCGCGAAACGTGGGCGCCACGTCAATTTTCACCGGAAAATTCAAATCACGCGTCATGCGCTTTATGACCGCCGCCTGCTGGAAATCCTTTGCGCCGAACACGGCAACGTCAGGCTGTACGATGTTGAAAAGTTTGGCCACCACGGTGGCGACGCCGCGGAAATGTCCCGGTCGCGACGCGCCTTCCATCCCTTGCGACAATTTTTCTTCCACGATATAGGTGCTGTAAAGGCCTTGTGCTTTGCCCGGATACATTTCCGTATCACTGGGCGTGAACACAACATCCACGCCTTCGTCGCGGCACAATTTGAGATCGCGTTTCAAGTCGCGCGGGTAACGCGAGAGATCTTCCTTCGGTCCAAACTGTGTCGGATTCACGTAGATGCTCACGACGACGCGACCGCTTTTACCCGCGAATTTCCGGGCGCGAGTCACAAGGCTAAGATGTCCCGCGTGCAAATAACCCATCGTCGGCACGAGGCCGATTTTTGTTCCCGCGCGCCGCCATTTTCCCGCGAGCCGCTGCATCGCGGCGACCGAAGTCACGACTTGCATGCGCGCAGATTAGTTCTGATTGTTAAAAAAACAAGCTGTAGGACGGGCATCCTGCCTGTCTCCATTTTTTGACTTCCATGTTGAACTAGTCAGAGACAGGCGTGACGCCTGTCCTACGTGAGGTTGGCGAAATATCTTGCCGCCGCTTTCATCAAGCGGGCGGCAGGCGCAGCGTGGCATCGAGCGGCTGGATATCGGCCAATTCCTTGCCGCTCGTTTCGGTGCCGCGCAATTTCTGGATTCGATCGCCCGCGGGCCGCACCATCCGTTCGTAACTGCCAACCGCGCCGTTGAAAGCCTCATTGGCCTTCAGCAACCCTTCGCGAATGCGCTCGAAGTGCTCGGTGAACTTGCACACGCGCGTGAATAATTCCTGCGCCGCTTCCGCGATGGCTGCCGCATTTTCGGTCTGCGCATGTTGCTGCCAGCTCACGGAAACGGAGCGCAACAACGCGATGAGCGACGCCGGCGTGGCGAGCAAAATGCGTTTTTCCGCCGCCCAAATGATTAAATCGTGGTCCCCCTCGAGCGCAGCGCTGAACAACGATTCCGCCGGCACGAACAGCACCACGTAATCCAGCGCACTCGGAAATTGCCGCGGATAATCACGGTCGGCCAGCGACTTGATGGTATTCTTCAACTTGGCCGCGTGCACTGCCAGCGACTCCGCGCGCTTCAACGGGTCCGCGGTTTCGAGCGCGTTGAGAAAATCAAAATCCGGAACCTTCGCATCTACGATAATCACGCGCTCGCCCGGCAGCCGAACAACGAGATCCGGCTTGGATTCGCCCTCAACCGCCTGTTCGCTGAAATCGCAATG
>DASXHY010000382.1:0-3395 GCA_036488095.1 Verrucomicrobiia bacterium
CCCATGCCGCCAAATGCTTACGCAGAAATTCGGCGGACGTCCCATCGATGAAGGCAATCTTTACGAATGGCGACACGGAGGTTTCGAGGAATGGCTCTGGCACGAAGACCGGCGCGATCGACTCGGATCCAATTTCGAACAAATCGCCAAACTGGACGCCATTGGCGATGGCAGCCAGGTCGCCGACCGACTCGGCGCCATCGTCGCGGCGGAACTGGCAACAGCCCTCAACTTCCTTGAAGGCATCAGCGATATGAATGACCGTTGGTTCCGGCTGCGCGAGATTTGCCGCGAGCTGACCCGATTCCGGCGCGAAAACTGTAACACCCAGCGCCTCCGCCTGGCCGAACAGCGCTTGGAAAACGAAATCGAGTGGCAGCGCAACAGCCAGCGCCTGCAACCGGAGAACTTAACAAACCAGAAATCGCGGCTAACACTTTGTACCGACTAAATTCGGCTAACTTCGGCTAAATCGGGCCAAAAAAAATAAAAAAATGGCGTCCCACTTGTCACGCCGAAGCGTAGCGAAGCGGACTTGTGTAAGGCCTTGATTTTGTCGATAATTGCTGAAAATTAACGCAATTTGCGGGGTAAAAAAAGATTCATGCCGCCATCGAAAATCAGCGCGCCAGCGTCCCGATTTAACCGTTTAACCATTTAACCAATCACTCTTTAGCGAACATGAACGTCACCATTCGCGGTCAAACCCGGCATTATCGCACGGTGACCTTCGATGACAAACAGAACCACGTTTTGCTCATCGAACAACGCTTGCTGCCGCACGAATTCAAAATTGTGCCCGCGCGCGATTTCCGCGAAACCGCGCTCGCCATCAAAGACATGATCGTGCGCGGTGCCGGCGCGATTGGCGCTGCCGCCGCCTACGGCCTAGCCCAGGGCGCGCGTGCCTTTCGCGGACGCGATTTGAAAAAATTTTCCGCGCACGTCGAAACCGTTTTTCAAACCCTCAAAGCGGCACGCCCCACAGCCGTTGATCCCGTGAACGCCATGAACGGACTGCGCAAGCTCATGCGCGCCGGCGAAACCGTGGAGGAACAGCAAGCCCTCGCGCTCGCCGGCGCCGAGGAATTCGCCAACGAAGACGCGCGGCACTGCGAAGAAATCGGCCGGCAAGGCGCGAAGTTGATCCGCAACGGGATGAAAGTTCTCACCCACTGCAACGCCGGCTGGCTCGCGTTCGTGGACGTTGGCAGCGCCACCGCGCCGATGTATGCCGCGCAGGCGCAGGGCAAAAAATTTCACGTCTTTTGCGATGAAACCCGCCCGCGTTCCCAAGGCGCGACGCTCACCGCATGGGAACTCGCGCAGCAAAAAATTTCGCACCAGATCATCGCCGACAACGCCGCCGGCCACTTGATGCAGCGCGGAGAAATTGACCTCGTCATTGTTGGCAGTGATCGTACGCTCGGGCGCACCGGAGAAGTCGCGAACAAGATTGGCACTTACACCAAAGCCGTATTGGCGGCACGGCACAAGATTCCATTTTACGTCGCGATTCCGCTTTCCACGATCGATTGGAACCTGAAATCCGGCTTTGACATTCCGATTGAAGAACGGCATGAGAGCGAAGTGCTGGGTGCCTGGGGCACGCCACAAACTCGCCCCTCGCGCAGCGTCTACGTGCGCGTGGCGAATCCGGGCAGTGGCGCACACAATCCCGGTTTTGACGTGACACCGGCGGAATTGATCACTGGCATCATTACGCCAGTCGGCATTTTCAAACCGCGCGAATTGTGGGCGCGGCGGAAACAATTGGGCTTTGCGCAGAGTTAAAAGCCAGGCAACCCGAGTGAATAAACTTGCGCCTGCGAGAAAGTGATTTATTTTCCGCAACGGAGACGGCGGGGTAGCCAAGTGGTAAGGCAGGGCTCTGCAAAAGCCTTATGCGTCGGTTCGATTCCGACCCTCGCCTCCAAGTTTTGTTGCGTGTGCAGCAAGGAGTTACGCCGGGCGGAATGGCCACTGTCAGTGAAACTGTCAGTAAACCGGCGAGCCAATCACAATTCGCCACTACTGGTCAGTACTCGCTGAAACTCGCCAAGACTCGCGTTCTGCTACGCGGGGAAAAACGGACTGGTTTACCGAGAACAGTGAACCAGTTATGAAACCTCGATTCATCATGTTTCGGCGCAGCGGCGTGTATTACTCGGAAGACACCGTGACCCGCAAGCAGCACAGCTTGCGAACCAAAGACGAAGCGGAAGCAGCGACTCTGCTTAACGCCAAGAACGAATCATTCCGCCAGCCGGTATTGAACCGCCAGATCGCCCGGACGTATTTGACGGCCACCGACCCGGAAACCGCCAAGCGGACTTGGCAAGTGCCGATGGACGAAATGACCAAGACCAAGACCGGTTCGACGCGCATCCGCCACGAGCGGGCGATGAAAGACACGGCCTTTGACCTCATCCGCGACCTGCCGATTCTGGAAACCCAATCAGGCCATTTCCTTAAAGTGCTCGAAACCGGAACCGTCGCCACGAATGTTTTCTTGCGCCGGATACACAATTTCGCGCTGGACATGAACTGGCTGCATTGGCCGGTTCTGCCCAAGAAGCAATGGCCGAAAGTCCGGTTCAAAGAGAAACGCGCCGTCACCTTTGCCGAGCATCAGGCCATTGTTGCCACCGAGCAGAACGCCGAGCGGCGGGCGTTTTACGAATGCTGCTGGCATATCGGCGGGGCACAGTCCGACATTGCGGCCCTGACCGCCGAGGACATTGACTGGCGGGCGCGTGTCGTGAGCTTCCACCGGCACAAGACCGGAACCGCTTCCATCATCCGCATTGGCGAAGCACTGGAAACGGTTTTGCGCTCACTCCCCCACATTGGCCCGCTGTTTCCCAAGTTGAAGCCGATGCGGGAGGCGCACCGGGCGACCGAGTTTGCCCGCGCCTGCCGCCGCTTGAAGATTAAGGGCATTACGCTTCACAGTTACCGCTACGCCTGGGCGGAACGCGCCAAGAGCGCGGCTTACCCCGAACGCTACGCGCAGGAAGCCCTGGGGCATAACAGCAAAGCCGTTCACCGCGCCTACTCCAAACACGCGCAGGTGATTATCCCGGCCCTTGACGAATACGAGAAGAAACTTGCGGCTGCGAACGCCGTAATTGTGCCGCTGCCGAATGCGGTTGCGGCCTGAGTTTGACCGCCAAACAGAAACGCGGTTGAGTCTCTCGGACTCAGCCGCTTTCGGTGTTTTGGGGACTTGCGCCGTCCCCAAGCCTCGCGCCAGAGGCTTTGCCTCTGGACTCCATTTACCCGCTCGCGCTGGCCTTATCGCTGACGCGCCCTTTCCGTAAGGCACGGAAAGAAAATAGTTTTTTGAAATGTCATAAATGTTTAACACCCCGTTAAATTTAGCCCGGTATAAT
>DASXHY010000472.1:0-7713 GCA_036488095.1 Verrucomicrobiia bacterium
AAACGGTCTGGGCACGACGCGATTCATTTCCTGACATCACTCCCGTCCCGCGTCTCCAACAAATTCCGTTCGCGCAGGCGATTGAGATATTCCGCAACCTGCGGTAAAATTTCCTGCGCGGAAATTTTGTATCGCGCAGCAAGGTTTGCCACGATTTCCTGGAAGGTCACCTCACCGGTGCAAAGCGAAACGATCGCGTGACCGGTCGGGTTCAACATCAGGACGCCTTCCGGATACAACACAATGGGTTTACCGGTCACTTTATCGGTCTGCAGGCGGGCGCGGGAAGACAGCTTCGGGCGCATATCGGAAGGCGGCAGTTGCATCGATACTCCCAGATTACTGCGCCGGGCGGCCCGCCGCAATCGAATCCAGCATCGCCCAAAGCACATCGCATTTGAATGATAGCGCGCGCGCTGCCTCTTCCTGGAGCGCGCGCGTGTTGCAATATTCCACAGTCAACCGCAGGCCCTCCTCGGAATCGGTGCGCGCCTGCGTGACGCGGCGTTTGAAATAATCAAATCCCCACGGTTTCACCCATGTGTAATATTTCTCGAACGCCGCCAACCGTGTCGCCATCAAATCGGGCGCGAACAATTCGGTCAGCGACGACGACACCGCCACTGGCCATGGTTTCGTGCGCGCGAAATTCACGTACGCATCCACCGAAAAACGCACCCCCGGCAAAACGTGGCGCTCGTCCAGAATTTCCTCCCGCGTCATGTCGCACGCCTCCGCCAGCTTCAGCCACGCCTCGATGCCGCCTTCGCCCTCGCGAATGCCATCGTGATCCGTGATGCGATGCAGCCACAACCGGCGCACCTCGCGAATCGGGCAATTCGAAATAATCGCCGCATCTTTGACCGGGATGTTTCGCTGGTAATAGAACCGGTTCGCGACCCAGTTGCGGATGGCCTCAGGCGGCAGCTTGCCTTCGTTCATCAGGACATGAAACGGATGCTTGTGATGATACGACCGGGTGCCGATCGCGCGCAGGCGATCGGTGAAAGTTTTTTCGTCGAGAAGTTCGTGTTCCATTTAAATTTCAATTTCCATTCCGTCCCGGGCCACAGTGCAGCCGGCGGCTTTCACTGCCGCGTGCTCAGGGGAATCTTCAATTAAAATCGGGTTCGTATTGTTAATGTGGGTGTAAATCTTGTGCCTGGTCTTGAGTTCCGCAAGAACCTTTAAACTGCCCGTTGCGCCCGAAATCGGCACATGCCCCATATCCGTGGCGGACAAAGTGCCCACGCCTCGCTCGCGCATTTCGTTCTCGGACCAAAACGTGCCGTCAAAGAGCAATACATCGCATTCCGGCAGCCAACGCAAAAGTGTTTCGTTCATTGTCGAAACATCCGGTAAAAAGAGCAGCCGCCCGCCGTTCTTATTGTCCGTAATTCGATACCCGACGACGTTTTCATCTCCGGCCGCTGGACGCGAGTTCATGAAACGCGGCGGTTTGCCGGGGAGCGGGACCGCTTCGTGCGTCAAGCCGCTCGCGGAACCGTCGTGCCGCAGCAGCGGTTGCGGCTTCGTGGGCGGTGCAATCCATTCCGTGCCGCAGAACGAATCCAACGCCGACTCAAATCCAATGCCTTCCGAGAGCGCCCGCCGGACATCGGGTGTGGCATGAACACGCAATTTTTCGCCCTCGCGCAAGAGCACCAGCCCGAGGGTATGATCCAGATCGGCGTTCGTCAAAAGGATCGCCTCGATCGGTGAGTTGCGCTCGCGGCTGCCGCGTGGACGAAGCGGCGAGAAGTTTTCGATTTGCGCGCAGATGTCCGGCGAAGCGTTCAAAAGGAACCAGCTCCGCCCATCGGCGCTGATCGCCACCGACGATTGTGTGCGCGGCCTTACGCGGCCACCGCCGGCGCGCGCTTCGCGGCAAACGGCACAGTTGCAATTCCATTGCGGCACTCCGCCACCCGCCGCCGTGCCGAGCAAATGTATATGCATCGGTCAATTTATTGCCTTTTACCGCTCGAGGACAATTTCTTTCCATGTAAGACAATTTGAATCATGTCTCGTCGCAAGATTAGAATAATTTTTTTATCGTTCCGAGTCGGTATCCAGTATTATAGATTCCATTACTGAAATTAGCTGATTTTTGTAACTGATTATGTGGAAACGAATGTTCCTGCAGCGCGGCTTGCGACAGATTCCGGAAATTGGCGAAGGCGCCACATTTCTTCGAAAATGGGGTTTCATCGGGATCCTGATCGGAATCGGCGCCGGGGTAGGGGCGTTGGTGTTGAGCAAAGCCATTGAGTTGATTACGAAATTCGTGCTGGGCACGATCGTGGGATACACCCCGCCGCTTCCTGGCGGCGAAGGCGGCACCGACCATTATCTCTTTCACATGAGCCGCTGGTGGCTGCTGCCGGTAGTGACCGCCGCGGCAGGATTGGTCGGCGGATTTCTGACCTGGAAATTCGCGCCCACCACCGCCGGCATCGGTACGAATGCCGCCATTCGGGCCTTTCACAAGAATGAAAAGGTTAAATTTCACATCTCGATTTTCAAACTGATCACCTCGGCCATCACCATCGGGGGCGGCCTCACTTCCGGACGTGAAGGTCCCATTGCGCAAATCGGCGCCGCCACCGGCGCCAGCATAGCGGATGCGCTAAAACTCACCGCGCGCGAACGCAACATTGCCCTGGCCGCGGGTCTAGGCGCGGGTATTGCCGCCATTTTTAAAGCGCCACTCGCGGGCGCCATCATCGCGGCGGAAATTTTTTACAAGGAGGATTTTGAGGTCGAAGCGTTGGTGCCCGGGCTGATCGCTTCCGTCATCGGTTACACGATCGTGGGCGGGGTCACGGGCTTTCAACCCGTCTTCAATCCGCCGCCGCAAATTGTCGAGTTCGACCATCCCTTTTCCCTCATTCTGTTTGCGCTCCTGGGAGTCGGCTGCGCCTTGCTGGCGCGATTTCTATTCAGCGTGTTTTTTCGCGTCGAGAAATTGTTTAAACGCATTCCGTTGTGGGTGGCCACTACCATCGGAGGGCTCTGCACCGGCCTCATTGGGTTGGCGGTTCCCTCGATTATTGGAACCGGTTACGGCTGGGCGCAGTTTGCGATTTCGCAAAAGATGGACATGATTTCACCTTCGATGCTCCTGGTGGCGGCGTTCGCTGAAATCGTGGGTGCGTCGTTAACCCTGGGCTCGGGCAATTCCGGCGGCATCTTCGGTCCGTGCGTGGTGACCGGCGGAATGTTCGGCGGCGCGTTTGGTTATGCCGCGGCGTATTTTTTCCCGGCAGTGGTGCCGCATCCGGGCGCCTACGCCATCGTTGGAATGATTGCCTTCTTCGCCGCCGCCGCCAAAGCGCCCATCTCGACCATCATCATGATATCCGAAATGACCGGCGGCTATGGTTTGCTGGGCCCGGCCATGTTCGCCGTCGTCACCGCGTTTATTCTTTCCGGCAAACGAACCATCTTTCCAGCACAGGTCCACAGCCGGCTCGAGTCACCGTTCCACGCCGACGAATTCGAGCCGATTGTGCTTCGGCGTGTCACTGCCGCCGACGTAATGATTCATCTTCCCGTTTACATCAACAGCAGCGCCGCCATCTTCGATGCGATGAATCTAATGGGCGATTATGGCCTGGCCAGCCTGCCGGTCGTCGAGCAAAACAAGTTGTCCGGCCGCATCACGTTGCTCGCAATCCACCGAATTACCGAAGAAAAGAGGCAATCGGTCCGGGTAGGCGAACTGATGTCCCGAGAAACTTACTCGGCGTTCCCGGATGAAGACCTGTTTACGATCCTTAAACGATTCGCCGCTCGCGACGTCGGCAATTTGCCCATCGTCACGCACGAAAATCCCGACTGTCCTATTGGCTTGGTCACGAGGTCCGGTCTCTGGGACGCTTTGGAAACCGCCAAAGAGCAGTTGGCAGCGCAGCACCACTAGCTCACATTTGCCATTTACGATTGACGATATGCGATTTACGAGTCGCAATCCGTGCCTACCCGCTCGTCAATCGTAAATCGCAAATCACGAGAGCTTCCTTACAAATTTGTAATCATCCAGAAAGTCTCCAGTCATCATGCGCCTTTCCAATACTTTAGAGACGAAAACAAATTTACTCAAAACTATGAAAAAAATATTCAACGTATTAAACAATCGAGCCGGCGGAATTCTATTAGCCGCCGGACTCATAATGGCCGGCTCTGCCGTGGCTTTCGACGTCACGTCCAAGGACAAGGCCGAGCACCCATCGATTAATGTGCCGATGGATGAAAACGCCGTGTCCCGCGACACCCTCCCTCACGGCAGCTACGCACCGGTGGTAAAGAAAGTCACGCCCGCCGTGGTAAAAATTGTCACGACCAGCCGGATTGATGAAACTTCAAGCCAGGACATGCCCGGCTTCGATGATCCATTTTGGAGACGCTTCTTCGGAGACCAATTCCGCCGCGGATTCCCGAATGGTCAATCCACTCCGCAATTTCAGCACGGACTTGGTTCGGGAGTCATCGTAACCAAGGACGGATATATTATGACGAACAATCACGTCGTGGACGGCGCCAAAGAGGTCAAAGTGACCCTTCAAGACGGCCGTGAATTTACCGCCAAAGTGATTGGCCGCGATCCGAAGTCGGACATCGCCGTGGTTAAAATCGATGCGAAAGATCTTCCCACCGTTCCGCTCGCCGACAGCGAAAAGGTCGAAATCGGCGACGTCGTGCTCGCCATCGGAAATCCGTTCGGCATTGGCCAGACGGTCACTTCCGGCATCGTGAGCGCGAAAGACCGTGGCAACATGGGCATCGAGGACTATGAAGACTTCATTCAAACCGATGCCGCCATCAACCCCGGCAACTCAGGTGGCGCGCTGGTGGACATCAATGGGCGTTTGATTGGAATCAACACCGCCATCCTCAGCCGCTCCGGCGGAAATCAGGGCGTCGGTTTCGCGATTCCCTCGGACCTCGCTCGCACCGTGATGGAGAGCCTTGTTAAGAACGGTCATGTCACTCGCGGTTATCTCGGCGTGGAGATTCAAAACGTCACCCCGGACCTCGCGGACGAATTCAAGCTGAAAGACAACAAAGGCGCGTTGATCAGCGACGTCGTTCACGGCAGCCCTGCCGACAAAGCGGGCCTGAAAGATGGCGACGTGGTGACTGAATTCAACGGTCACCCAGTCATCGACAGCCGTCGATTGCAGCTCTCCGTTGCCGAAACTGCGCCCGGTACGACTGTGCACATGCAAGTCCTGCGCGATGGCGACAAGAAAGCCATCGATGTCACCGTGAAACAACTCCCGGGAGCCGACCAGTTGGCGGATGCGAATTCCTCTGACAACGCGGATACCGGCACGCTCAATGGCGTGGAAGTTGCCGACCTCGACCAGCAGGCGCATCAGCAGTTCAACGTCCCGAAAGACGTGAGCGGCGCGGTCGTGACGCAAGTGGCTCCCGGATCGGCCGCCGCTGAAGCGGGCCTGAAATCCGGCGACGTTATTCAGGAAATCAATCGCAAGCCGGTGAAAAGCGCCGAAGAAGCCGTCAAATTGACCGAGAAATCGGACAACAAACGCACGCTCGTTCGCGTGTGGGAAAACGGCGGCAGTCACTACGTGGTAGTCGACGAAAGCAACCACGCCGGTTAATCCCCGAATCTTACGCGGCCCTCCCGGTTCTTGTTTCCACAACCCGGGAGGGCTTTCCGTTTTAGTGGCACGGGCGTCGTCGCCCGTGCGTTTCGCGGAGCGCAGAGCATTGCTCTGCGAGTTTATGGGCGTCCGCGCGGAGCGATGCTCCGCGCTCCAGTAAATTTTTTCCCATTTCGACTTTGCCACCGACCTATGGCTATGATTATGAACGAAGATATGCGCATCCTGGTTGTTGAGGACGACGACAAAATCGCTTCATTCCTGGTCAAGGGACTGAAACAAAGCGGTTACGCCGTGGATCGCGCCGCCGATGGCGAGCGCGCGTTCGGTCTCGCGCAATCAGTCGCCTATGACGCCGCCGTGGTGGACCTGATGCTGCCCAAACTGGACGGCCTCACACTCATCCAGCAATTGCGCTCCAAAAACGTGCGCGTGCCCGTGCTGATTCTCAGCGCGCGCGCGTCGGTGGATGACCGCGTGCGCGGCTTGCAAGCGGGCGGCGATGATTACCTCACCAAGCCCTTTGCTTTTTCTGAATTGCTCGCGCGAGTCCAGGCCTTGATCCGCCGCGCCACGCAGTCCGTTGAACCCACCCGCCTGACCGCTGGCAGCCTGTCGCTCGATTTGCTAACCCGCGAAGTCCTGCGCGACGGCGAAAGAGTCGACTTGCAGCCGCGCGAATTTGCGCTGCTGGAATATCTCCTGCGCCACCCGAATCGGGCCGTGACCAAAACGATGATTCTGGAACATATCTTCGATTACAGCTTCGATCCGCAGACAAATGTCGTGGATGTCCTCGTGCACCGGGTGCGCGGCAAGGTGGACCCCGACAAAAACTTGATTCACACGATCCGAGGTGTTGGTTATGTCCTCCGGCCTGATTAACGAAGCCCGGCGCAATGTCGGCGTCCGGCTCGGGCTGTGGTATGCCTTCATCTTCGCGTGCAGCAGCGTCGCGCTGCTGGGCATCGCGTATTATTTGCTGGCGACGGCCATCGGCCAAAAAGACCAGGAACTCGTCCAGGCGCGCCTGCGCGAATACGCCGCTGTTTATCACGCCGGAGGATTGCCATCCCTGCGCAACGCGCTGCAAGAGGAGGGAAATGAAAAGAGCTTCTTCGTTCGCGTCGTCAATATTTGGGACGACGTCGCCTTCGCCAATGTCCCGGACGACTGGATTACTTTTCACGACGTTCCCGGCGATTTGGCCGGTTATCGTCGGCGGGTCGGCGTCGTCCGCATTCCTAAAGACGCCGAAAAAGATTTTATCATCGCGTCCGCTGTACTGCCGGATAACTCGTTGCTGCAAGTGGGCCGAAGCACAGACAGCCGGGAGGCGCTGCTCGATCCGGTGCGGCGCGATTTCATCGTCGTCGGCCTCATCACGGTTCTGGTCGGCTTCGCCGTCGGTGCGTTTTTTGCGCACCGGGCGCTACTCCCCGTCCGTCAGATTGTCTCCACCGCTCGTTCCATCATCGCCACGCGCCAGCTCAACGCCCGCGTTCCCCAGCGTAAATCAGACGACGAACTCGACGAATTGGTGCGCCTATTCAACACCTTGCTCGATCAAAACCAATCTCTCATCCGGGCGATGCGCGAATCCCTCGACAACGTCGCCCACGATTTGCGCACGCCGTTGACCCGCCTGCGCGGCACGGCGGAACTTGCTTTGCAGCCGGGCACCGACGCCGAGGGCGTCCGCGAAGCGCTCGCTGATTGCGTCGAGGAATCCGAGCGCGTGCTGGCGATGCTCAACACTTTGATGGACATCACCGAGGCCGAGTCCGGCACGATGAAACTCCAACGCGAACCCACGGACCTTTGCCAATTGCTTCGCGAGGTGGTGGAGCTCTACGAATATGTCGCTGATGAGCGGAAGGTCACGGTGCGCGCAGACTTGCCCACAACCTGCATCGCCGCCGTTGACCGCAACCGGATTCGTCAGGCATTCGCCAACTTGCTGGACAACGCCATTAAGTACACGCCACCCGGCGGCAGCGTGACTGTGTCAGCGCAAGACGGACCGGACAATGCCGTCGTGCATTTCCGCGACACCGGCTGCGGCATTCCCGCCGATGAA
>DASXHY010000502.1:0-6754 GCA_036488095.1 Verrucomicrobiia bacterium
ATGGAAGCAGCGAAGCAATTTGAGGTTCGGGGCGATGTGTGGCGGGCCGGCAGAACCGTTCCCCATAGAATTCACCTCCGCAACCACGCCATTCCGAGGAACAGTACCGACCAACTTCGGCTAAATTCGGCTAAATCCGACCAAAACGGGGCAACCTCATATGGGCTACGATTTTGCGCTCTGCAAGTCCATGATTTTGCCGACGATTGCTGAAAGTTGCCACAAATTGCTGGGTGAAAAAAAAAGATAAAAGATTCATGCCGCGACCGAAAATCAGACCACCACGGACGCAACAACTAAAGCCGCTCGGAAACGTGTCGGACCGGAGATCGGCGCTCCATCACCGCAGCCGATTCGGGGGCAGTCTCAAGACGCACTCTTCGAATGGGCCCCGGCTTTTACTTGCTTGAAACATAGTTCAAACCTTACCGTATCTTGCGCCACACGATATGAACCAGCTCGCCCGAAATAGACCGGATCCGGCTATTGAACGACTCCAACTGGAAGCAAGGGTGGCATGGGAAAATCTGGAATTCCAGAAAGGCATCCACTTAATCGAGCGGGCGGCGCGCAAAGACCCGGGGAACCCATCTCTCCTGCTCAATGTCGCCCAGGCGTATGTGCAGCGGTACGAGTTTGCCGCTGCCGAACGTTATATCGAAAAGGCTGTGAAACTTTCGTCGAATCCCATCCAAACCCTCGAAAAAGCAGGACAAATTTGTTTGGGATTGGAAAACGTTGAAATGGCGTTCCGCTATTTCAAGCGCGCCAGCAAAAAAGGGGAGATATCCACCGGCGTTTTGGTCAACCTGGTGGACATGTGCATTCGCGACAACCGCTTGGAGGAAGCTGCCGAATTTCTGGCCAGGGCCGACCAGCAGGATCCCCGCGTGCGGTTTCAGGTGGCGGACCTGAAGCGGGCGCAGGGGATGACATCGGAGGCCGAAACGCTTTTCCGTGATCTCCTGGCCAATCCCGGCACTGGTGATGAGGCGCGCATCCGCGCCTTTTACGCATTGGGCGGCATTCTCGATGCGGCCGGCCAATATGACGAAGCCATGGCCGCCTGGCGGGACGCCAAGGCGATTTACGGTGTTCGTGCGAGGCCGTTCATAGCCGATCGGCAGGTCATGCAAAGCCGCGCGGCGGAAATGGAGCAGACCATTACCACCGAGGTTCTGGATCGCTGGCGCGCGGACGCCGCCAAACTCCACCCTGTTCGGCGCATCGCACTCCTGTGCGGCCATCCCCGTTCCGGCACCACCCTCCTCGAACAAGTGCTCGAAGCGCACAGCGACGTCATCAGCGCCGAAGAGACGATGCTCATGCATGACGAAGCCTACTTGCCGCTGATTCGGGATTTGCCCGAGGGAACCGACATTCGCCCGGCGTTCGACTCAGCGTCACCCGCCGTGATAGCCCGGTCGCGTAACAATTATTTCCGCTGCGCCAATCTGCTGTTGGGCCGCCCCATTGGCGACCGCCTGTTGCTGGACAAGAATCCCGCGTTTAATTTGTTGATCCCCTTGGTCGTGAGGGTTTTCCCCGAGGCTAAATTCCTCATCGCTCTGCGCGATCCGCGCGACGTGGTCATGAGCTGCTTCATGCAGGCCTTGCCGCTCACGCCGGTGAGTTCCACCTACTTGAGCCTCGATACCACCGTGCAGCAATACACCAATGTCATGGGCTTCTGGCTGGCGATGCGCCCGCGCATGGGCGATCAATGGAAAGAAGTCCGCTACGAGGAGATGGTGGACGATCTGCCCTCCGTCATCCGTTCCACGCTCGAGTTTCTCGGTTTGGCTTACGAGGAAAACGTCCTCAAATTCTACGAGCATGCCCGCACGAAACGCGTGCTTTCGCCGTCCCGCGCGGACGTGAAAAAACCGCTTTACCGCACCGCGTTAGGCCGCTGGCGCAATTATCAGAAGTATTTGGAGCCGCACTTGCCTGCACTGGAACGCTTTATGGCAGCGTTCAACTATCAATAGCCCGCCTTCCGTAGAATCACCGACTGCTTCTAGTCCGATTGAGCAATAGTCAGGAAGCTCGAAGACTTGATACAAACAACATGACCCTAAGAGAAAACCGACGACCGGGTCGGCCTCGAAACCTAATAAGCATAATCATCCCCAAGAATCCCTATGAGAAGTCACTTCAGAATGAGCAGCAGTGCTGCGGTCGCGTGCGCGGTCTCAGGCGCAACTGCAATAATGACCGGCATTTGTTCGGGGCAGCTCGCCTTCGATAGCGCCACCGATCCCGCCTATTCCAGTGGCTGGTCCGCCGGACAAAACGGTGGCTACGGCTTCGGCGCCTGGAGCTTTAATGGGACGCAAACACCGCCGAGCGGAACCTACCAGGCTATGAGCAGTTCATCCTCGTTGGGAAGGGCGTGGACCCTATTAGATCCGAATGGCGGCGAAATTGCCAATGCCGGACGTTCTATTATCGGCGGCCTGCAGGCGGGTCAGACGTTCCAGACAGTCATCCAAAACCCCGTCAATTACCTCGGCTACTATACGTATGGGGGTTTTGACATTCTCTTTACCAGCGGCACCGACAACAATGGTCCCGGCAACAATACCGCCGCTCTCCGGCTCTCGGTGTTTGATTATTACAATACGGCGATGAACTGGCATATCGATGATACCGGCAGCCATTCAACCAGCGTGTCTGCCATTACGACGGGTGCTTCGGGCATGCTCGTTGATCTCACGCTCACTTCGGCAACCGCCTACACGCTCAGTCTTGCGCCGCAGAGCAACCCGAACAGTACTTACCTGACCTTTTCCGGCACCCTTGCCTCGCCGATCAATTATGTTGATTTTCGGGAGTATAATACCGCCTCCAGCGGCCCGAATGATACGGCCAATAACTTCAGCATCGGCAGCATGGAAATTCAAACTGTCCCCGAACCCGCCATCGCCTCGATCTTTGGACTGGGAGCCCTCGGCTTGATGCTGTACCGCCGCCGCAAATAGAGAAAAAAATTTGCCGTACGCAACGGGGCCAATTCCACCAGAATTGGCTCCGTCTTCTTTACACCAAGCCTCCAAAGGCAAAAACGACGGGTCTGGGCCGGAAAGGCTGGCGGTTTTCGGAATCGCCTTCCGCCCCAATGGTCACCGTGCCGCGTTCGAGATCGACGTCGTCCCCACGAACCCGTAGTGCCCCGCTCCGTCATGCACCGGAATACTGCATGAAAATCGGATATAATCCACGAACTGACATCGTCAGATTCGCGTAATGGCGGCCATTGCCCCGCCACGGTCCGCGCACGAGGCGCTTGCGGCTATCAAAGACTTTGTGATAACTATCCGGGCGAGGCGTGCGGCGCGTTGCAGTGGCTTGCATTGCGATGCACCTTACCAACGTCAAGTTGGAATTGGGAAAGCAGTTGTGAGTAATTGTATTTCGACGTTGCCGGTGTGGCGAAATGGCAGACGCACAGGACTTAAAATCCTGGGACCGTAAAAAGTCGTGTCGGTTCGAGTCCGACCACCGGCACCAATGTTCTTCTCTGATCTTCAGGCCACGGATCACATCCCCTCTGGTTCATTTTGGTATTTGAGCGGTCAAGGGAAAATGTTCAGCACGCGTATGTAGCGGCGGTCTGCGACCGCCGCGCTTGCTAAAAAGATCGAGGATGGCCGGACAGGGTGGGAGCGTCGCTCCGCGCGCGCCGGTTTTATACGTCGGCGTTCGCAGACCCTCACGCTACACGATCCTCCATCTTCAATCTTCCATCCTCGAGCCTGGCCCCTTACCTTTCCTCCATGTCGATCGCGGACATCAGACGAGATTACAACCTGGCCGGGTTGCGGCGAAGGGATTTGGACGCAGACCCGATCGTCCAGTTCGGCCGCTGGTTCGAGCAGGCGGCAGGCGCTCGCGCGAGCGGGCAATTGCGCGCGGCGACGATTCGCGTTTACAAAACGCTGCTCGGTCTCGGCAGCGCCGAACGCATTGATGTGAATGCAGCCACGCTCGCCACCGCGGATCAGGACGGTCGGCCTTCGGCGCGGGTGGTATTGCTCAAGGGCGTGGATGCGCGCGGATTTATTTTCTTCACGAATTACGACAGCCGCAAGGGGCGCGAGTTGGCCGGAAACCCGAACGCGTCGCTCGTATTTTATTGGCCGGACCAGGAACGGCAGGTGTGCATCGCGGGGCAGGCGGCGAAGGTTCCGCGGGCGGAATCGGAGGCGTATTTCAAGTCGCGTCCGCGCGGGAGCCGGCTGGCGGCCTGGGCCTCGCGACAAAGCGAGGTGATCGCGAATCGCGAGGTGCTGGAAAAACAGTGGCAGGATCTCCAGGCCAAATATCCCGATGACGACGTGCCCACGCCGCCGAATTGGGGCGGGTTCGTGCTGGCACCATCGCGGATTGAATTCTGGCAGGGTCGCCCGAGCCGTTTGCATGATCGTTTCCGGTATTCAAAGCAGGCCGATGGAAAATGGACGATTGAGCGCCTAAGCCCGTGAGAATGTAGCGGCGGTCTGTGACCGTCTCCAATTTGCGCCGGGGATCTGGGCTTGTTTTTTGTTCGTTGAATATTTGCGACGCGTTTGAATGTTTCCGGCGGTCACAGACCGCCGCTACATTGCGGTGGGCGGGGCAAAATTTGTCGATAAATTTCCCCTTGCATTCCCGCCACGGAGGCGGAGGTTTAGTTACGGGTGCGACAAGCCGCAGCTGTGAGTCGTCGGATTTCAACAAGTGTCTGCGGCGTGAAAATGTTCCAACAGATTACAGAAAAAAATGAGGCGAAGGGTTCCCGGGGAAAGTGCGTCGTGGTTATCTATGAAACTCCCGCCATTCGCGAACACGCGGTGCGGTTTTGCGAGCGATTGGTCCAGGAAAAAAAATCCGTGGCACTGGAAACGAATTGGTGGTCGTTTCAAGTGCTGGACCATCCCGAGTTGCGCAACGACGCGGTCGAGAAAGCCGCAGCCGCCGATGTGGTGATTTTCGCGATGAACGCGGGCCGCGATTTGCCGGAGGAAATCAAGTTGTGGATCGAACGCTGGCTTAATAAACGTGGCGAGCGTGAGGGCGCGCTGGTGGGGCTGTTGGGGCGTGAGGAACCGCGCGATATGGCGTCGTTCCGCGAGATCTATCTGCGGCACGCCGCGCGGCGCGCGGGAATGGATTACCTTTCACACGCGGCGCCCACCGCCACGCAGGCGATTCCCGATTCGCTCGATTCCTTCAACGAGCGGGCAGGGCGGATGACTTCCGTTCTCGCCAATATCCTGCACAAGCATCCGCATCATCCGCCGAGGTTGTAGCGAGACGAAGACATGTTCGTAGTTCCGCATTTACATGGTTCCGGGGGTGGCCTCCGTCGCACCAATGCGGAACTGTAACCGAGTGAAAAGAGTTGCGTAGTTTTCCAGCGCTTGTTTCCATTGCGCGCCTCAACAGGCAGGAAAACTATGCGCAAAAAACCAGGTTGGTGGTTTTCGATCTCTTTCGCGATGCTCTGTGCGGGCGCCACCGGCGCGAAAGCCGGCGATGATTTCTCCGATTATTTTCAGCCCGACAAACACGAAGTGACGCTGACCAGCGGCGTGATGTTCTCGCCGATCGGCGCCGACAAGAACCGACACACCGTGGACTACACTTTGAGCGGCCTGCAATTGGGCTGGATGCTGACGGAGCCGGGCCGGCCGGCTTGGTGGCGCGGGAATTGGGAGGTGTCCATCGAAGCGATGGGCGGCGCGGTATTCGAGGGCAGGGGAAGTTACATCGCAGGCGGGACAGTGTGGGGGCGTTACAATTTTATCCAACCGGGTTGGCGGCTGGTTCCTTATTTGCAAGCCGGCGCCGGGGCGGAAGCCACTGATATGGACCCGCGTCTGATCGGCGAGACATTTAATTTTAACCTCGGTATATCCGCCGGCGCGAGGTGCTTCGTCGCGCGGAATTGGGCGTTGGATATCGAGTGCCGTTATCAGCACATTTCCAACGCGACGATCGCGCGTCACGACATCGGCATCAATGCGGTCGGGCCGATGATCGGCGTCTCGTTTTTCTTTTGATCAGGGCCTGCGGATGAACGGATGAGCGTTTACGCTCGCCTTCACCATGAACCATGTAGCAGCCGACGTGAGTCGGTTCATACTGTTTCCACGACAAAAGTTGGAGCCTCCTTACGGGCGTGTTGCCCAAAGCAGCCTGGGCGCGACGGAGCGTTCGTCCCTCGTTCTCGTTCTCATCGTCGTCCTCGATTTGTTGGGAAATTCGATTACGAAGATGAGAACGAGAACGAGGAGGATGCCAGGTTTTTCGCTTTTTGGATTTGGGCAACACGCCCTTACGTCGGTTGCTACGCGGCATTTATGCGGTACCTGTCGGCGGCGGCGGAGGCGCTTCGGTGGCGGCCTCCTCCTGTTGCTCGCTGATGACGGGCGCGATGGCCTGGAGTTTGTCGCCGGCTTCGAGATTGATGAGTTTGACACCCTGCGTATTGCGGCCGGCTTCGCGAATGTCCTTCACAAAGGTGCGCACCATCTGGCCGCCGGTCGTAATCAGCATGATCTCATCGTTGTCGCGAACGGTGAGCGCGCCAATGACCGCGCCGGTTTTCTCGTTCGTCTTCATGGTAATGATGCCTTTGCCGCCGCGGGATTGAATGCGATAAACGGGGCCTTCATTGTCATCGAACGGTGTGCGTTTCCCGATGCCATTCTCGCTGGCCACGAGCAAGGTGGCATCACGAACCACGACCGCCGCCGCCACGAGGGCG
>DASXHY010000572.1:0-8715 GCA_036488095.1 Verrucomicrobiia bacterium
CAGATGGACGGGGGCCAGCTCATCGCGTCAAACATCGATATCGTGGGCTTTGTATGTTTCACTCACGCCGGAGGCACGGTCAATAATGCGGGGACAGTTACTCTGGAACCAGGCGGATGGAAGGAACTGACATCCAGCCAACAATTTGGTTCGCTGCAACTCGGCGGCATCGATGGAGCTATATCCACCCTCACGCTGCCCCTGGGTCCTTGCGTCATCAATTTTGCGAACAGCAGCGAACAACAATGGTCCAACAACGCCGTCCTGCAAATTATCGGCTGGTCCGGCTCGCTCAATGGCGGCGGCCAATCTCAAATTATTTTCGAGAACAATGGCTCAGGTCTGGCAGGTCTCACTTCAAGCCAAATTGCTCAAATCCAATTCAGTTTTGAGCAAGGCACTCTGCCAGCTAAAATGCTTCACAACGGGGAAATTATCCCCGACACAAGCGGACCACCCTTCGCCCCGACTGATCTCGGCGCTGCCGCATTCACCAATCGAATTAATCTGACTTGGACCAACAATGCCATCAGCGATACCACCTATGGCATCGAGCGTAGTCTCGACGGCACGAATTTCGTTCAGATCGCGGTTACCGACACAAATGCGACCACTTATTCCGACACGAACGTTACCTCGGGCGTGCGGTATTATTACCGAGTCGTCGCTTTGGGAACGGGCGTAAACTCCGCCTATAGCGACGTCACCAGCGTTACAACCAAAATCACTCCTCCCATCCCCGGCATGATCGCCTGGTGGCGTGCGGAAGGAGCCGCTGAAGACGCCGTCGGCACACACGATGGCACGACTCCCTGGGGCGGCGTCACCTATCCGCGCGGCAAAATCGGCAAAGCCTTTGATTTCCCCGGCGAAATCGAGCGAGTGAGCATTCCCGACGCGCCGGATTTCGTCCTCACCAACGCCTTTAGCATTGAAGGCTGGATTTATCCGCGGCAATTGACCGGCTTTGTGACGCTTCGCGGCGATGCCCGCTGGGGTCACGACGCCTGGACTGTGCATATGGACCACATTCCCGGTTACCTCAGTTTTCAGATCGATGACGACTCTACCAATTACGTGGAAATCGATGCGCCGGTTCAAACAAACCAATGGCAGCATTTTGCCGCCACCTTCGACACAACCAACGGCTTGCAGCTCTACATCAACGGAATCCTTGCTGCCAAGACCAACACCACGGTCGTGCCCGTTGGGGTTCTCGATCCAACACAGGATCCCAGCGTTGGTATCGGAAATTCCGGCGTGACTTATAGCGACAATTTTCCATTCGATGGCATGATCGACGAACTCGCGATCTATTCCCGCGTGCTCACGCCAACCGAAATCCAAAATATTTACAACACGGGGAGTCTTGGCAAGCTGGCCCTCACAGTGCCCAAGCCTTCCATGATCCTGAACCGTGAAACGGACGGGAGCATTCAATTGAATTTCACTGGCTTGGTCGGCCACGACTATGAATTCGACATCTCCACCGATTTGGTCCATTGGAGTTCGTGGCAGACTCAATTCAACACCAGCGGAACAATTTCCGTGAACGACGCCACCGCGACGAATTACCCAATGCGATTTTATCGCTGCGTTCCGCTGCCTTGAAGCAGAGACGATAGAGAGCCCGACCTTGACATTAAACAGATTGGCGCTGCCATGCACACACTTACTCAACGAGAAGGAATGTTGGATTGGGTTGGAGAAACATCGCGATCCCTTCTTTGGTAAGCTGGCAATGTGCTGTGCCGAGCGTGTTGACCATTGCTCGTATTTGTTCGACGTCCGGGCGAACTTTTCCGCGCTTCCACGCGCGACCCAGAGTTGATGCAATTCGCATTTTGGCAGCTAAATGATACAGCGCCATTCCATGTTCCCGCAGTTTCACTTTAATCCAGTCCACCGCCGTTTTCACGGCTTCAGGTAAGGGTTTAGGTTGCGAAGGTTTCCTTGTCTTTTGGTTGATTTGACCGAAATATGGCGGTATGCAACACCCAGCAGAGCTACTCTCCTCCTTTTGGGGAGGAGAGGGAGACGAAACCGGCGCAATTGAGTATGTGACCCCTCTCAAACTTGCTATGGCGAACTGTGAAAATTTGAGACTCGTTACCTTGTCTCCTACAAAAAACCATTTATCAAAAAAATGGGTTGTGGGCTTTTTCTTCGGCAACGGTTGTGAGCGGGCCGTGGCCGGGGCAAAGCAAGGTGTCGGGCGGGAGGGTTAAAATTTGGTCGCGGATTTTTTGTTTGGCGAGCGCGCCGTTTTGCGCGGCGCCGCCGATGGAGCCGGCGAAGATGGCGTCGCCGACGATGGCCACGTAGGGCGCGTCTTCGGACCAGTTGCCGACGACGTAGGTCACGCCGTCTTCGGCGTGGCCGGGGGTTTCGCGATTGGTGATGCGCAGGCTGCCGAGGTGGATGTGGTCGTTGCGGCGATTTTTGTGCTGGGGCGGCGCGCTTTTGGAATCGGTGTGCAGGAAAATTTTTGGAAATACTTCGCGAATTTTTTCCATCCCGGCCACGTGATCGCGATGCGTATGCGTGATGAAGATGTGCTTGAGCTGAAGTTGTTCGGCTTCCACAATTTTCAAAACTGGGGCGGCGTCCCAGCCGGTGTCGAACAGCGCGGCTTCGCGGGTGACTTCGTCCCAAATCAAATAGCAATGGACCTCGTTGCCGCCGTCGGTGGTGCTGATTTGCCGCAGTTCGCGCCAGGTGCTTAAGTCCTTGGGCGAGGGTAGCCAGCCTTTGGCGATGCTTTCGAGTTTGGCGGGGTTCAATCCCAGCAGCCCCGCCAATTCGAGAAATTTTATTTTGCCGGTTGTTGTGCCGGATTGTTCCAACGCGGAAAATTCTGTTTCGCTCAGACCCGCGGCGCGCGCGGTGTCGGCGGCGGAAATGCCGGTCATCGCGCGCGCTTTGCGGATGAGGTCGCCCAAATGATCTTCAAGGTTCATGCGGGAACGTTAGCGGGGGACAGGTGGAGTTCAAGCTTTTCAAGTGCGGCAGCTAATTGAACAGAAGGGAACGAAGAACACAGAGGAAGGCCGAATTACGCGAATTTTTTTACAGAAGGGAACGAAGAAGAAATTTTCTTTAACCACGGATGGACACGGATTAGCACGGATGAAGACGGGGAAATTTAACAGAAGGAAGCGGAGGTAGCAGAGGAAGGTGGAAGGCAAACCGCGGATGACGCGGATAAATACTTCTGCGAAATTCGCGGAGTGCCTTTCTCCGTTATCTTCGTTTCCTTCTGTTCAATTCTTCTGAATGGAGAAGTGGGTTGCTAAATCGCAGCGTTATGGCAGATTTGGCAAAGATCAATTTTATGAATAAACCGAAAATCGTTGCTTACTTGAAACCTAGTTGCGGCTGGAGCCAGGGCGTTCGCGCCGTGATGCGCAAATACGATTTGCCCTTTGAAGACCGCGATATCATCAATGACCCGATGCAGCGCCAGGAAATGATCGAGAAAAGCGGGCAGATGCTCAGTCCGTGCGTTGAGATTGACGGCCAGATGCTGCCAGATATCAGCGGCGAGGAAGTTGAGGCTTTTATGCTGTCCAAAGGCCTGGTGCAGCCGGTGAATCGCGAAGCGGATTCTCCGACGAACCAGCCGTGCGCGCATGAGATGCCGCAGGGCGCGCCGCTGCAGTTCCGGAAGTGATTGAATTTTAAAATTGAGAAAACGCGAAGGTGAAGGCCTTCGCGTTTTTGCTTTGTAGAAATATTTGATGCCCCGTGATGCGATTGCGCTTCGCAGACTGGCAGTCTGCGATACAGCAGGTTGGCAACCTGCGCTACGGACGCGGGGGCAATGAACGCGATTTGAATCTTTCTAGCCAGCAAAAAGCCTTCGCGTTTTTTTTATTGTTTTTGGGAAGACTCAAATTTTGAATGCGCCAGAAAGTTTACTCCGAAGTCATGCCGATTGTTCCCAACCACTTCTCGACCAATTGAGGCCATTCGGTGATGGGAAACTTGGTGCGCCGCAGTCCAAACGCGTGTCCGCCGTGCGCATACAAATGCATCTCCACAGGCACCCTGGCCTTCTCCAGCGCAATGTAATAAACCAGCGACTGTCCGACACCGTCCACATAGTCATCCTCCGCCTGAACCAAAAATGTGGGCGGTGTATTGCTGGTGACCGTGACATGCGGATTCAACTCAAAGGGATCGTCCTTTTTCTGTGACAGATGTCCCGGATAACAAGCGATCGCAAAATCCGGACGACAACTTTCTTTGTCCGCCGCATCCACCGCCCGATACGAACGCTTGTCAAAATGCGTGCTGGTTGCCGCGACCATATGCCCGCCTGCCGAAAAGCCGATTACGCCAATCTTGTGCGGATCAATCTGCCACTCGACGGCGTGAAAGCGCACGAGGCTCAGCGTCCGTTGTGCGTCTTCCAACGCTGGCGGTGACTCTCCATAGGGCCCCACTCTCTTGACTGGCACGCGGTATTTCAAGAGTACTGCGGTGATGCCTCTGGACGTCAGCCAGTCACAAATCTCCGTGCCTTCAAGATCCATGGCCAGACATTGGTAGCCTCCACCGGGAAACACGACTGCCGCAACGCCGGTGTTTTTCCCTTTCGGCGGATAGACTGTCATGGTGGGCAGTGAGACGTTACATGCCGCAATCCATGATACGCCGCCAGGTGACAAGACGTTCGTAACATACTCCGGCCCCGGGACAGGCTGCGCATCAGGAACTGCCCGCGGCCATATCGGTATTTGTGTGTGTCCCGGCGACGGTTGCCAGACGTTTGTTTGGGCGTGCGCATCGCCAAGCGCAAATAGAATACAAAGAGCAAAAATTGATAGTCGGGTCACAATCCGCACCTTACGAATAATAGGCTGGCGAGGCAATTGAAAGGGCCGGATAACCATGATGCGGGTGCCTATCAAAGATGGTTTTCAGCCATGGAGCGGCGAAAGAATGCGTGGATTGTGTTCTATCGCCTCTCCGAGGTTGCAAATTTGCCGCATTGGTTCCCACGGCTCGCGCCGTGGGCTACCATCTCACGCTGCTCCGCAGCTTCTTTTTAAGGTGAAATTAGCATTGGCTTTTGGGCGGGGGTTATGGTATATGCTCCGTCCGCTTCGATTGGGAGCGGGTGGGGCCGATTCGACGGCTCGCACAATTTTAACGATTTAAGAAATTATGTCACAGCATCGTAGTCTGCGCGCGGCTGCCACTTTGGGCGGCAAACGGAATGTGCTCAAGCGTTTTGAGCGCACGGAATTGCTCAAGAAACGGGGCCAGTGGAAGGAAGGCGACCGGATTACCGGTTTGCGCAAGACCAAGCCGGAGGCGTAAGCCGTTTTAGCGTTAAATGGGTTAAATGAGCGGGGCGTTCGCACCGATTTAACCATTTAACTTGTTTAGGCGTCATCTCATTTATTGAGCAGCGGACAACTGGCGGGACGGTTCGCATCCCAATTCAGTCGTCCCTTCGGGACTCGGGTGCTACGGACCGAATCCCGGCGTTAAAACGCCGGGCTATTGTCGGAAGTCCCTCCGGGACTGGAGAATTATAACATCGCTCCCATTTAACTCATTCAACCTGTTTGCCTATTTAACTTTTTTTTGAGCCTTCGCCTTCAAAAATTTCTCGCGGATGCCGGCCTTGCTTCACGGCGCGGCGCGGAACAATTCATTCTGGATGGCCGGGTGGAGGTCAATGGCGAGATCGTTCGCCAGCTCGGGACCAAGGTCGATCCGCTTCACGACAAAATCAGCGTCGATGGCAAGCCGGTTCGCACGAAGCGGAAATTGTATGTGGCGTTGAACAAGCCGCGCGGTTGTGTTTGCTCGCGCAAGGATGAATTCGAGCGCCCGACGATTTACGAATTGCTGCCGAAGGAGTGGAATAACCTGTATTCGGTGGGCCGTTTGGATTACGACACAGAAGGGTTGATTTTCCTGACCAATGATGGACAATTCGCCCTGCGCCTGACGCATCCGCGTTATGAAGTGAGCAAAAAGTACGTGGCGACGGTCGAAGGGCGTGTGGAACCGCAGATGCTGGAGCAGTTCGTGCGCGGGGTGTTCGACCGGGGCGAAAAGTTGAAGGCGAAAAAGGCGCACTTGGTTTCCGCGACGAAATCGGTGAGCGTGGCGGAACTGGAGTTGACGGAAGGAAAAAATCGCGAAGTGCGCCGGATGTTCGAATCGCAGGGCGCCACGGTGAAGCGGTTGCAGCGGGTTCAAATCGGAAAAATAAAGCTCGGGGAGTTAAAACCCGGCAAATGGCGGGCATTGACAGAACCGGAGATAAATTCTCTACTTGGCTAAGTTTATGAAAAAGAATCTTTGGATTATTTTTGTGGCGGCAATCTCAACCAGCCTCCTGGCGCAGGACGCGAGCAATTCAGCGCCGGTCCTGCAGGCGCCGCCACCCGAGCCCGCACCGATGACGACCCCGGCGCCGACCGCCGAGCCGGCGCCCGCAATGGAAGCGCCCACCAACGCGCCCGCGACCCCGCCAAGGAAAAAGACTACGCGGAAAAAAGCCGTCAAGAAAACGGCCACGCACAAGGCGGCGCCCGAACTAAAAACAGTGCCGCTCGTTCCCGGATCCGCGGTCGTTTCCGCCAACCACGTCAATGTCCGCAGCAAGGCGGGATTGGTCGGCGAGGTGCTGACGCACATGACGAATGGCGAGGCGGTGACGGTGATCGAGGAAGTACACCTGAAAAAGTCCGGGCCGGACGAGCCGTCCGCCTGGGCGAAAATTCTTTTGCCGCCGGAAACGCATGTATGGGTGAAGTCTTCGTTGCTCGATACGAACAACGCAGTTGCAAACAAGAAAGTAAACCTGCGCGCCGGTCCGGGAGAAAATTATGGCGTGGTGGGGACGTTGCAGCGTGGCGAGGCTGTGCAGACGATTGATACCAAGGGCGATTGGACGCAAATCCAGGCTCCGACGAATGCCTACGCTTTCATGGCGGCGCAATATTTGAAGCAGGGTGAGGAAACGATGGCGGCGATGCCGACGCCCGCGCCGGAAACCAACACGATGGCTGAAATGCCTACGATGGCTGCCGCGCCGACGGAAGCGCCGGGTGCGCCAGCGGACACTAACCAAGTGGCGATGGCCGCGCCGGAAACTGCGCCGGCCCCGGTGGTTGCCGAACCGCCGCCGCCGCGCATTGTCGAGCATGAAGGCATTGTTCGCGGTTCGTTCAGCATCCAGGCGCCGACGCGCTACGAGCTGATCAGCCAGGACAATCATCAGCCGATTAATTATCTCTACACCACTTCGACCAACCTGGACCTGAGCCGTTACAAGGGGATGCACATCATTGTGACCGGCGAGGAAAGTTTGGATGAGCGTTGGAAGAACACGCCGGTTATCACCATTCAGCGCATTCAAGTGCTGGATTAGTCCCGATGAGCGTCGGGAACCTGATTGATGGCCGGGCCATCTCTGCGCAGATATTGAGTGAGCTTTCCGGGCGCGTCAGCGCCTTGAAAGCGCGGGGGGTGCAACCGGGGCTCGCGTTTGTGCGCGTGGGAGAGGATCCCGCTTCCAAGGTTTATGTGGGCCGCAAGGAGAAGGCGTGTGCCGAACTCGGCATGTTTTCCCAAACGCATGTGCTGCCGGAACAGGCGAGCGAGGGTGAGTTGCTGGCGCTGATTGGGAAGTTGAATTCTGATGCGCGCGTACACGGAATCCTGGTGCAGGCACCGTTGCCCAAGCAAATTCGCGAAGCGGTGGTGTATTCGACGGTTTCGCCGCAAAAGGATGTGGATGGTTTCCATCCGGTGAACGTGGGGAAATTGATGCTGGGTGATCCAACGGGTTTTCAGCCATGCACGCCGGCGGGCATCCGTGAATTGCTCGCGCGTTCGGGAACGAAAACCGCGGGGGCAGAAGTGGTGGTGCTGGGGCGGGGTAATATTGTGGGCAAACCGATGGCGGCGATGCTTTGCCAGAAGGAAAAAAACGCGAATGCGACGGTGACGATTTGCCACTCGGGCACGCGCGATATCAAGGCGCATTGCCTGCGGGCGGATATTTTGATCGCGGCGATGGGTGTGGCGGAATTTGTAAAAGCGGACATGGTGAAGCCGGGCGCTGCGGTGATTGATGTGGGCGTGAATCGCGTCGAGGGCAAGCTGGTGGGTGATGTTGATTTTAAAAATGTGCAGCCGATTGCCGGAAAGATTACGCCGAATCCCGGAGGCGTGGGGCCGATGACGATTGCGATGTTGATGGCGAATACGGTGCGGGCGGCGGAGTTGACTTTGTAGCGGCGGTCTGTGACCGCCGTATTTTGTAAACGATAAAATAAAACGGCGGCGGTCACAGACCGCCGCTACAATTAAAAAATGCAACCGACACGAATTTTGCCTGATTTGCAATGCTCACTCTTGTGCGAGGAAATTCGCCAGGAAGTGACGGGGAGTTTTTTCCTGATCGGCGTCATCAATTATATCCGCGTGCCGCAATTGCCGGTGGTGGCGTTCAAGTTGAGCGTGTTCAATCGCTGGACGGCCGGCATCGGGCAGTTCACGGAAAGCGTGCGGTTGGTTGCACCCGACCAGGTGACGGTGCTGCGCAAGGGTGAGGTGAAATTTGCGTTGCAGGAGGCGAACATGCACGCGACGAATGTCACCGTCTTCGGCCAGGTGGAATTCAAAACCGCCGGGACGTATTACGTCGAGGTGCTGGTGGATGATGTGATGAAGCTTCGGTAT
>DASXHY010000608.1:0-3464 GCA_036488095.1 Verrucomicrobiia bacterium
ATCCACCATGGCGGCGAGCGTCGTCGATTTGCCGGAACCAGTGGGGCCCGTCACGACCACCAGCCCGCGATGGAGCATGGCGAATTTTTTCAACACTGCCGGCAGCGGCGCGTCGAACTTTTCAAAATCCTCGAACGAAAGCACTTTGCTGGGAATCTGGCGGAAGACCGCTGCGACGCCGTTTTTCTGGTTGAAAAAGTTGGCGCGGAAACGGGAAATGTTCGGAATCTCGTAACCAAAATCCACGTCGCCGGTTTCTTCGAAAGTCTTGATCTTGTACTCCGGCGCGATCTCGTAGAGCATCGTCTTGAGCGTGTCGTTTTCGAGCGGGGGAAAATCCACGCGCTGGAGCTCGCCGTTGATGCGGAGCATGGGGGAGTTCCCTGAAGACAGGTGCAGGTCCGAAGCCTTTTGCTCGAACATCAAATTGAAGAAAGCGTCGATTTTTGCCATAAACTTTCTATATTCGAGGGGGGTAATAGCTAAATCCGCACCACACTATATTTTGTGAGTGAAATCGTCGAAAAAATTGCCGCCGAAATAAGAAGCAGGGGAACCATCCCCTTTGCCCGCTTCATGGAAATGGCCTTGTATTGTCCCGATTATGGATTTTATGAAAAGGAAAAGGACAATGTAGGCCGGCGCGGCGACTTTTTTACCAGCGTCAGCGTGGGCGGTTTGTTTGGTGAATTGTTGGCATTTCAATTTGCCGAATGGATGGAAACAGGGCAGGGCGCGGACATCCGGATCGTAGAAGCGGGCGCGCACGATGGGCAACTGGCCGCGGACATTCTGGGCTGGTTGCGAGAGCGGCGGGAGCAGATTTTCAGCCGGTTGAAATATTACGTCGTCGAACCCTCCGCGCGCCGGCGGCGATGGCAGGAGGCGAAGCTTGGCGATTTCGAGAAAACGGTCGCATGGATTCCTGAACTGTCGGCGCTCGCCGGCACTTCCGCGTCTTCAGAAACAATTATTTTCTCGAACGAACTCCTGGATGCCATGCCGGTGCATCGGCTCGGTTGGGACGCACGGGAAAAAAGATGGTTCGAGTGGGGAGTGGCAGTCGAAAATGGACGATTCATCTGGTCCCGAATGCACGATCCGGAAAATCACGTTTCACGTTTCACGTTTCACGCCCCCGAGTTTCAAAAATTGCTCGATGTCCTGCCCGATGGTTTCATCGCCGAAGTTCGCCCCGGCGCCGAAGCATGGTGGCGGGAAGCCTCGGGCATTTTGGCACGCGGCCGGTTGCTGGCGATCGATTACGGACTGAGCGCGGAGGAATTTTTCGCGCCGAAACGCCAAAACGGAACGTTGCGCGCGTATCATCGGCATCATGTGAGCGATGATCTCCTCGCCAATCCTGGCGAGCAAGACCTCACGGCGCATGTGAATTTCACCGCGCTCCAAAACGCGGGCGAAGCGGCAGGCTTGAGGACCGACGCATGGGTGAGCCAGGCGAAATTCCTGACGCAAATCGCGGAGAAGGCGTGGAAAGGCGGCGATTGGAATTCCAACTGCGCCCGCCAGTTTCAAACGCTCACGCATCCCGAGCACCTTGGCCGGCCCTTTCGCGTCTTGATCCAATCGCGTCAGGCGGGCGCTTGAATCTCGTAATTCAAGACGGACAAACAATACGTGGCCGCGGTTTCCACTCGCAGGACCAGCCGCCCCAACGTCATCGGTAGCGCGCCGGCGGACACGATGGCCGCCACTTCCGCCGGCGTGAAATCCCCTTCCGGCCCGATCCAAACGCAGGCGGATTGCGGATTGCGTCCGTGTTGCGATTCGAATTTCTGAAAATACGTCCGCGGATGCTGCGCGCCGGGTTGCAACGAGGCAATGAGCGGCAGTTCAAACGCCTCTTTGCGCGCGAGAAATTCTTTCGGCGTGACCGGCGATTCCACCTTCGGCAGCCACCCCGCGCCGCATTGTTTAATGGCTTCGATGGCCACCTGCTGCCACTTCTCCGCTTTTCGTCCCGCGTGTTTTTCGTCCAGTTCCATCACCACGCGATCCGTCAGCAGCGGCACAATGCGCGCCACGCCCAGCTCGGTTGCTTTTTGAATAATGGACTCAATGATTTTCCCCTTGGGCACCGCCTGCAATAGCGTGATCCGGCAGGGCGGGGCGGGGATTGATTTCGTTTCAACAATGGCAAGCTGGACTTTATCGCGATCGAAATTTTCCACCCGGCAAAGAAATTCGCGCCCCGCGCCGTCGAGAACAATGACTTGTTCACCTGCGCGCACGCGCAAAACGTGCAGGGCATGATGGGCCTCCCGCCCCGCCAGCGTGAGCGGGCCGGTCTGGCATTCGGCGGGCGGCAGATGGAAACGGTGCATTCGCGGGCGGTTAAATGGTTAAATAAGTTAAATGAGTATTCGCCATCGGCACTAATTTAACCGTTTAACTTATTTAACTCATTTAACCGACTCACTGAAACAACTTCTTCGCCTTCTCAAAAAACCCCTGGCTCAACGGGCTTTCCTTCCCGTTGCACAATTCCGCGAATTCCTGGAGCTTCGCTTTTTGCGCGGCGGTCAGGTGCGTGGGCACTTCTACCATGATGCGCACGTGCAAATCCCCGTGGCCGTAGCCCTGCACATTTTTGACGCCCTTGCCTTTCAGGCGGAACATCGTGCCGGGCTGCGTGCCGGCTGGAATTTTTATCTCCGCCTTGCCGCTCAACGTGGGCACTTCAATTTCAGCGCCCAACACCGCCTGCACAAAACCAACCGGCACTTCGCACAGGAGGTCGTCGCCATCGCGCTGGAAAATCTCGTGCGGCTTGACGTGCAGCACCACATACAAATCGCCGGGCGGTCCGCCGCGAAGGCCGGCCTGGCCGTTGCCCACCGAGCGCAGGCGCGAGCCGGTGTCCACGCCGCCGGGAATTTTTAATTTGATCTTCGACGGCCGATCACGTCGTCCGCTGCCGTGGCACGCTTTGCACGGCTTTTCGATCACGCGGCCCGCGCCCTGGCAGGCTGGGCAGGTTTGCGCGATGCTGAAAATCCCGCGCGAACTGATGACCTGTCCGCGTCCGCCGCACGTGGGGCAGGTTTTGACGCGCGAACCGCTTTCCGCACCCGAACCGTCGCAGACATCGCAACGCTCGGGTTTGGTGACGGAAATTTCCTTTTCGGTGCCGTGAGCGGCTTCCTCGAAAGTGATTTCCATGTCGTAACGCAAATCTTCTCCGCGCTGCGGCTGCGTCGGGTCGGCGCGGCCGCCGCCGAACAGATCATCGAAAATATTTCCGCCGCCGCCACCGCCAAAAACTTCGCGGAAAATATCGAACGGATCATGGAACCCGCCCCCGCCGCGCGCAAACCCGCCGCCCGCTCGCCGGTCAAACGCCGCATGGCCGTGCTGGTCGTACAGCGCGCGCTTTTGCGAGTCACTGAGGATTTCGTAGGCTTCCCCGAGCTCCTTGAATTGTTCCTCCGCCGCTTTATCGC
>DASXHY010000637.1:0-4542 GCA_036488095.1 Verrucomicrobiia bacterium
TTTAGGGCAAGACACGCTAACTGGGGTTCTCAAGCCAGCCTCCGCGTAAATCGTATCGTAAATCGCAAATTGCGCTATTGACTTCGCGGGGTTCTTTGATAGTTTCACGCCTCCTTTGATTGGGATTTAGATGAAAACGCATTTGCCGAAAGTGAATTTAGACCAGCGCAAGTGGCATATTATTGATGCCGATGGCGTCGTCCTGGGCCGTCTCGCGGCCAAGGTGGCGGACGTTTTGCGCGGTAAGAACAAACCTGTCTTTACGCCGCACCTCGATGCGGGGGATTTTGTCGTGGTCGTGAACGCCGAGAAGGTGCGCGTGACTGGCAAGAAAGAGACGGACAAGGAATACATGACTTACTCCGGCTGGAAGGGCGGCGAGAAATACAAGACTGTGGCCGACTTGCGCGCGAAGCACCCGGAAATGCTCATTCATCGGGCCGTCCGCGGGATGATTCCCAAGAATCGCCTGGGTCGCGTGCTCCTGACGAAGCTGAAAGTTTACAAGGGCGACAAGCACCCGCACGCCGCGCAACAGCCGGCCGCGCTCAAGGTCGCGAATTAATTTCGATTTGTTATGGCAGACACCAAGACTTCTGAATTCCTCGGCACCGGACGCCGCAAGACGTCCATCGCGCGCGTTCGCCTTTCGAGCGGCACTGGCAAAGTGACGGTCAACGGTCGCGCGTTCGAAACTTATTTTCCGACCGATTCGCTCCGCATGGTCGTGCAACAGCCGCTGACCCTCACGGGCAATGTGGACAAGTTTGACGTGCGCGTGAATGTGACCGGCGGCGGCCCGACGGGCCAGGCCGGCGCGGTGCGCCATGGTATTGCCCGCGCGCTGCTGCACGCGGACGCGAACCTTCGCCCTTCGCTGAAGGCGGAAGGTTTGCTGACGCGCGATCCGCGTATGAAAGAGCGCAAAAAGTACGGCCAGCCGGGCGCTCGCAAACGTTTCCAATTCAGCAAACGTTAATCGAACTGGAATTTTGCAAAACCCGCTGGCCGAATGGCCGGCGGGTTTTTTTTGTCGGCTTGCTTGCAATAAAAACGTCTATTAGATTCGTGCCGTGACAATCGAGAAGATTAAACAATTGTGCGACGCCGAACCGTTTCGGCCCTTTGTCATTCATTTTCCCGACGGTCGCCGTGTGGAAGTGGTTCATCCGGATTTTGTGGCCTTGTCTCCCACTGGCCGGTTAATCAGCGTGTTTCAACCGGACGATTCTGAAAGCCTGATTGATCTGATGCTTGTCTCAGATGTGAGCATTAAAGGCCGCACCCGTCGCAACGGAAAACATTAGCCAGCGAAAATTCTACTATTTCACCCGCTGGCGCAGGTCAGCGGGTTTTTTATTTGAAAATTTTCTCTGCGTCCTGGCGTCTTTGCGTTAATAGAAAGGTAAAATGAAATCGAAAAAAGTGGCGATAGTTGGCGCGTCGGGTTACTCCGGCGAGGAACTCGTGCGGTTGCTGCTGCATCATCCGGATGTGGAATTGGCCGCCGTGACTTCGCGCCAGAATGCCGGGCAGACGCTCGCGCAAGTATTTCCCAAATTCGCCAATCATCCGCGCGCCAAGGTGCTGCGCTTCAGCGAGCCGAAGGCTGAAGTGCTCGCGAAGCAGGCGGATATCGTGTTCCTCGCCCTGCCCCACGGGGTGGCCGCCGAATACGCGGTGCCGCTGATTCAAGCGGGTTGCATCGTGATTGATTTAAGTGCGGACTTTCGACTGAAGAGCGCGGCGGTTTACAAGGAATTCTACGCGCACGATCATCCCGCGCCGGAGATGCTGGGAAAATCCGTTTACGGGTTGCCGGAGATTTATCGCGAGCAAATCAAAAAGGCGACGTTGATTGCGTCGCCGGGATGCTATCCCACAAGTGTTTTGCTGCCGACGATTCCGTTGCTCAAAGCCGGGTTGGTGAAGCCGACCGGGATCATTGCGGATTCATTGAGCGGGGTCAGCGGCGCGGGGCGAAAGGCGGAGTTGGATTTGTTGTTTGTCGAATGCAACGAAAGCGTGCGGCCCTATGGCGTGCCGAAGCACCGACATCTTTCGGAAATCGAGCAGGAGCTTTCCCTCGCGGCGCCGGCGCCGGTGGTGATTCAGTTCACGCCGCATTTGATTCCGATCAATCGCGGCATTTTGACGACGCTTTATTTGGCGCCGGAAAAACATTTTTCAACCGAAGCGGAAGCGAAGGCATTGGGCGACCAGATCGCGGCATGTTACGCGAAGGCTTATGGCAACGAACCTTTTGTGCGGCTGCTGGAAGGTAAGGCGCTGCCGGACACGAAAAATGTGGCGGGCACAAACGTCATTGAGATCGCGTGGCGGCTGGATGCGCGCACGGGCCGGCTCGTCGTGATGAGCGCGGAAGATAATTTGGTCAAGGGCGCGAGCGGCCAGGCGGTGCAGAGCATGAATGTCCTTTGCGGGTTCCCGGAAACGGCGGGATTGGTGTGACGGCGCCACTTCGTTCATTCAAGCGTCTCTGCGTTTTCTGCGGCTCCAGCCACGGGGGGAATCCGGCTTATGTCGCGGCGGCAAAAAATGCCGGACGCGAACTCGCTCGGCGCGGCATCGGGCTGGTTTACGGCGGCGGCAACGTAGGCTTGATGGGCGTGCTGGCGGACTCGGTGCTGATGGCGGGCGGCGATGTCATCGGCGTGATTCCGGAAGCGCTGATGGCGAAGGAAGTGGGGCATCGCGGGCTGCCGGATTTGCGCGTCGTCAAAACCATGCACGAACGCAAGGCGCTCATGGCGGAATTGGCGGATGGATTTGTGGCGTTGCCGGGAGGCATTGGCACGTTCGAGGAATTTTTTGAAATCGTGACGTGGGCGCAGCTCGGTTTGCATTCCAAGCCTTGCGCGCTGCTCAATGTGAATGGATTCTACGATCCCCTGCTCCACTTGCTGGACCACGCGATCGAGGAGCGTTTTATCAAACCGAAACAACGCGATCTCGTAATCGTTGAATCCGATTTCAGCACGTTGCTGGACCGTATGGCGAGTCATCACGTGCCGCATGATCCCAAGTGGATCGGCAAAGAAACTATTTAATCAATTCAGATATGATGGACATGGATCACTCGCCCTCACGTTCTCGCTATAACGGTGCAGTTGCATTTTGGGGAGCGCAACCGCCCCGGCTGCCGTTCGGCCCGCCTCGCGCCGAACATCCGCGGCGTGGGAAGGCGCTGAACGCTGGGATGATCTCACGCCTCAAAGTGAGCCGCGAGGGCGCGTCTCACTGCGCCCGAGGCGGGCGCGCTCCCCATTTCAAACTGCATCGTTCCAACCGTGCGGATGTCCACAACCAATGACTTTATTCAATGAGACAAACTGAAAAAGTGGTGTGGAGCGCGGCGGATTACGCCTCCAACTCCACGGTGCAACAAACCTGGGCGCGCGAACTCATCGCGAAATTAAAACTGCGGGGCAACGAGCGCATTCTCGACGTGGGCTGCGGCGATGGGAAAATAACTGCGGAGATTGCCCGCGCGATTCCGCGCGGCGAGGCGGTCGGCGTGGATGCTTCGCCACAGATGATTGAATTTGCAACGCGGGCGTTTTCTCTCCCGAACCTAAAATTCCAGGTACTCGATGCGCGGCATATTAAATTAAAGCCCCTCACCCCCGCCCTCTCCCCGCTCGGGCGTGGAGAGGGAGACGGAAGCGCTGGGTTCGACGTGGTTTTTTCCAACGCCGCGCTACATTGGGTGGATGATCACGAGGCTTTTTTGCGCGGGGCGGCGTCGGTGCTGCGACCCGGGGGGCGGCTCATTGTTTCGTGCGGCGGCAAAGGCAATGCCCATGATGTTTTTCTCGCGTTGCGTCCGGAGATGCGGTTGAAACGCTGGCGGGAATTTTTTCGCAAGATGGAAGCGCCGTATTTTTTCCACAGCCCGGAGGAGTACAAAAAGTGGCTGCCGCGTTTCGGATTTGAAACGGGCGCTGTCAAACTCGCGCCGAAAGATGCGACCTACCCCGGCCGCGACGGCTTCACGGCGTGGTTGCGCACGACCTGGCTGCCTTACACACAACGCGTGCCGGAAAGTGCGCGCGAGGAGTTTATTGAGTGCGTGGTGGGGCGATATGTTGCGAAGCATCCGGTCGACGCCAAAGGACTCGTTCATGTCCGCATGGTGCGCCTGGAAATTGACGCCACTCGGCTTTAAAAATTAATCGTGAAAATCCCGTATTTCGAAATCGACGCGTTCGCGAGCAAGCCATTCCAAGGTAATCCTGCCGGCGTTTGTCCGCTCGATAAATGGCTGGACGACGTCACGATGCAAAACATTGCCGCCGAAAACAACCTGTCCGAAACAGCTTTCTTTGTCCCGCGCGGCCCGGAATACGAATTGCGCTGGTTCACTCCCTCGGTCGAAATCGATTTGTGCGGTCACGCCACGCTGGCTTCCGCGTTCGTCCTTTTTTCAGAACTGGGCCGCGGTGGCAGCAGCGTCCATTTTCACTCCAAGAGCGGTCCGCTAAACGTCAGCCGGGACCGTGACATTTTAACGCTCGATTT
>DASXHY010000688.1:0-1590 GCA_036488095.1 Verrucomicrobiia bacterium
CTCCGACGCGGGCGGCGCGCGAACGGCCGCCGTGCGCGCGGATGGCGGCTGGGTCCTCAACGGATCAAAGACGTTTATCACCAACGGCCACTATGCCAATGTTTGCGTAGCCATGGCCGTCACCGACAAGCCGAAAGGCACGAAAGGAATCTCTGCATTTATCGTGGAGAAAGGCAATCCGGGTTTTCGCGCCGGCAAGAAGGAAAATAAGCTGGGCATGCGCGCGAGTGACACCTCCGAAGTGATCTTCAGCGATTGCCGCGTGCCGGACGAGAACCTGTTGGGCAAGGAAGGCCTGGGCTTCGTGAACACGCTTCAGGTGCTCGACGGTGGCCGAATTTCCATCGCCGCGCTGGCTCTGGGCATGGCGCAAGGCGCGTACGAAGCGTCGGTCGGATACGCCAAGCAGCGGAAACAGTTCGGAAAAGCCATCAGCGAGTTTCAAGCCATTCAATTCAAATTGGCCGATATGGCGACGGAAATCGACGCCGCGCGCTGGCTCGTTTACCGCGCCGCGTGGCTCGCCGATCAGAAGGGTCCGCGGTTCACCAAGGAATCGAGCATGGCGAAACTGTACGCCAGCGAGGTGGGTGTGCGCGTGGCCAACGAAGCCGTACAGATTTTCGGCGGCTACGGATTCGTGAAGGATTATCCGGTGGAAAAGTTCTATCGCGATTCCAAACTGTGCACCATCGGAGAGGGAACCAGCGAAATTCAGCGCATGGTGATCGCGCGGCAGATTCTGGATGCGAGATGAGTGGTGAGCGGCACTTACACCTGAAAGTCAAGAATTCAAGTCCGTAATTTCAAAAGCGAAATGCAATAGGGAGGTTCTGGCTTCAAGCCATCAAATCTGAAATCTCAAATTTCAAATTTGAGATTTCAGATCCAATACCTGCGAGTTTTGACACCGCGTCGTCGATCTGAAAATTGAAATGGAATTCAAAACCTTCGCCGTGGGTTTCCGAACTCGTTTTCGTGTGCGAGCCTCGTCGCCGTTGTGATAACTTTCTTGTTTCACTTTGGGGCTTAAAATTCCGTGGGCCGTCTGAATTCGTCCGTGACATCTCCATCGCGTCCTATGGCCGCATCCGTCGAAATCTGGGCCGAACAAATACGCGCGGGAGACATTCGCGCCATTTCCCGCGCGATCACCTCGATCGAAAATCATGAACCGGACGCGGAGGACTTGCTACAGCGCATTTTTCCGTATACCGGAAATTCTTTTGTGATTGGCCTGACCGGAGCCCCGGGAACCGGGAAGAGTACGCTTGTTGACCGGCTTGCTGCTCTTTACCGGAAGCAAGAAAATCGAGTCGGAATTATCGCGGTTGACCCGACCAGTCCGTATACGGGCGGCGCAATCCTGGGCGACCGCATCCGCATGCAGGGCCACGCAAGCGATCCGGAAATTTTCATTCGCTCGATGGCCACGCGCGGTTTCCTGGGCGGCCTCGCGCGAACCACGGGCGATGTCGCGCTGGTTCTTGACGCTGCTGGGAAGCAATACGTGCTGATCGAAACCGTCGGCGTAGGGCAGGACGAAGTTGACATCGTGCGCCTCGCCGATTGCACCATCGTTCTGCTGGT
>DASXHY010000051.1:0-8276 GCA_036488095.1 Verrucomicrobiia bacterium
GGAGCCTTCGGGCCACTCGTTCCAGGCATTGATGGTCACTATTTTGGGCTTGGTTGGCGCGGCGAGGAGGCGTTGCTTGATGAGTTGGCACGCCTCGCGGAAAGCGGCAGGCGAATTGCCGACCATCACCGGATTGACGACATAAGGGGCGGGTTTATCCCATTTGGCATCGGGATGTGCGCGGGGAGAATTGTCCCAATTGATGGTGACGTTGGGAAAATAAGGCACCGGGTAGCGAGTGAGTGCAGACTCGTAGAATTTCAGATAACCATCGCGGCCCTGGACGTAATCGGAAGTCGGGAACGTGCTGTAATTCAGCGCGCCGTAATGAACCCAGGTGTAACCGGTCAGGCTGTCCAGGGCGAGGTCGCCGCAAAGTTTGGACCAGTCGACGGGCGTATTGCTCCCGGGCAAATGAGGGTCGCCCCAAAGGATGGCGTTGATGTGCAGGCCCGGAAAACCGGCCGCGCGCGCTTTCTCGCGAAAGCGATCCAGCGCCGCACGCGCTCCCTCCACCGAGCCAAAGCTTTCGAGGAACAAATTCATTTCGTAAATGGAAAAGTAAGGTTTGCCGTCAATCTTCCAATAGCTCGGATGCTTGAAATAGCGGGCGATGACCAGGTCGGTAATTTTGTCCCAGGTCGCCAGAGTGACTTTGCCGGGGTAAAGCAATTTCATTTTGTCCGCCGGGTTATAGCCCTGGATATCGAGCCAGTCGTGATTGGCCCACATCAGGCAGAATTTAATCCGGCTGTTGTTCGTGGCCTGGAGAAATCCGCGGTCCAGCGCGTCGTCCAGATAAGGGCCGTCGTTGTAATAATACCAATCGAAGATGAAGGCGTTCACGCCGTAGCGGGCGGCGGCGTCAATTTTTTGAGCCATGACCTTGGGGTCCGATTCGTCGCCGTAGCCCCAGACCGGGACTTTGGGCTGCTTATGGCCCGGAAAGCGCGGCTTGGCCTTTTTGATCAGGTCCCATTCGGTGAACCCGGGATATTTTGCCTTGTCCCAACGCAGGTCGGGATGCATGCCGGGATAATAATAGGCCGCCACGGTGATTTCCGGAGCCGGAGTCGCGGACCGGCTGGAAAAAGCCATCAGCATCGCCATTGCCGAGACAATCAGCCATTTCGAAATGCAGGATGAAAAATTCACCGTTCTGGTTGGAAGAGGCATACGTTGGAAAGGTGTAAGCGGACAGGGACTCGGTCAATTCAAATTCCGTGAAACGTGAAACGTAAAACGTGAATTCGTGTCAGGCTTCAAACAATATTCACGTTTCACGTTTCGCGTTTCACGCCCGCGCTCTAATGAAAATCGTAGGAGCGGCTCGCCACCGACGGGTCGTATTGCAATCGTTCGATGCGTTGCGCTTTGATGTGTATGACGCCGTTGAGGTGTTGCAAGCGGCCTTCGATGACCAGAAACGGTTCTTCGGTGATGACGAGCCGGTGCGCTTCAAACATGGGCGGCGTGACGATGGCGTTGCTGATGCCGGTCTCGTCTTCGAGGCTGACGAAAACAAATCCTTTGGCTGTCCCGGGGCGCTGGCGGCAAATGACGTTGCCCGCGATGCGCACGGTGCTGCCGTGTTTTGCCGTCGGCAAATCCACCGCGCGAAGAATTCCCGGCAGACGCGGGCGCAGCAGGGCCATCGGATGCGCGCCGGTGGTTAATTGCATCCCCGCGAAATCCGCCTGGATGCGCTCGGGATAACTCATCCGCGCCAACGGGCTGTAGCGGCGGTCTATGACCGCCGCCGTATCTACCGCCGCCGTATTTACCTCAAACAAATCATCCTGGCGCAATGGTTTTTCCACTTCCCACAAGGCGTCCCGCCGATGCGCAGCGAAACAATTCAGGGCGCCGATTTCGGCGAGGGTTCGCAATTCATCCTTGTTCAGCCGGGTGCGTTGTTTGAAATCGAGGAGTGAGGCGAAGGGCTTTTCCTTTCGCTCTTCGAGCAATCGTTTCGCGCCCGTGCGGCTCAACGATTTGACGATGCATAAGCCGAGGCGGATGGGATGATCGGTAGCGCAGGCTTTCCAGCCTGCGGGTTCACCGGACTTTCCAGTCCGGTGTTCCGACGGGCGACTGGAAAGTCGCCCGAACCCGCAGACTGGAAAGTCTGCGCTACGAGACGCCGGCGCTTCCGGACTTTCAATCACGCAATCCCACTCCGATTGCATCGCGCACACGGGAAGAAATTTTACGCTATGCCGCTGGCCGTCCTTAATCAGTGTGGCGGACGAATAAAATCCCATCGGCTGATTGTTCAATAAGCTCGTATAAAACTCCGGCGCATGATGCGCCTTGAGATAAGCCGAGGCATAGGCCAGGTGCGCAAAACTGATGGCGTGCGATTCAGGAAAGCCGTAGAGGGCGAAGGAACTGACCGTGTTGGCAATGTCATCAATCAATTGTTCCGAATGTCCCCGGAGCCGCATGGCATCGCGCAATTTTTTCACCACGCGATTCATCCGATCCTGCGACCGATGGAAACTCAGCGCGCGGCGCAATTCCTCCGCTTCCGCGCCGGTGAAGCCAGCCATGACCATCGCCAATTGCAGCATTTGTTCCTGGAACAAAGGCACACCCAGCGTTCGCGCGAGCACCGGCCGGAGACTTTCGTAATAACAAGGCATTTGATCCGGATCAGCGCCGCGCTCGACCTGGCCGCGACGTTCGAGATAAGGGTGCATCAGATGGCCTTGAATCGGCCCGGGCCGGACAATGGCGACTTCGATGACGAGATCGTAAAAAACTTTTGGTTTCATCCGCGGCAAGGTGGCCATCTGCGCGCGGCTTTCGACCTGGAAAAGCCCGACGGTGTCCGCCTGCCGCAGCATCTCAAAAGATTTGGGATCATTTTCCGGGAGCTTCGCGAGATCGACGGGGTGGCCGAGGTCTTGCGCGAGCTTCACCGTGTCCTGCAGCACCGACATCATGCCGAGGCCGAGAAAATCCACTTTGATGATGCCGAGGTCTTCGCAATCGTCCTTGTCCCATTGCGCGACGACGCGGTTGGGCATCGAAGCATTTTCCAGCGGGACCACGCGGTCCAATTTCCCCTGGCAGATAATCATTCCGCCGGAATGCTGCCCGAGATGGCGTGGCAATCCCTTGATGGAATTGCACAACACCATAAATGCCTCCGCGCGCGGGTGGGTTTTTGGCAGGCCGGATTTTTCCATCTGCGCGGGCAAATCGAGCGTGTGCGGAAAATCGCCGTTGGCATAGAGGCTTGAAAAGCGGTTTAGCACGTCGCTGGAGAGGTTCAGCGCCTTGCCCACCTCGCGCGCCGCGCTGCGCCCGCGATAAGTAATAACGTTGGCAGTCATGGCCGCGCCGTGTTGACCGTAGCGTTTATAAATTTCCTGGATCACCTTCTCGCGCCGCTCGCCACTCGGCAGGTCGATGTCAATGTCCGGCCAGGAATTCTTGCGGCCTTCCGTCAGGAACCGTTCGAAGAGCGTGTGAAATTTGAGCGGGTCCACCGCAGTGATGCCGAGGCAAAAACAAACAGTGCTGTTCGCCGCGCTCCCGCGCCCCTGGGCCATAATGTCGTTTTCGAGGCAGAACTCTATGATGTCCCAAACGATGAGAAAATAACCGGCCACCTTCAGTTTTTGAATCAGTGCCAATTCCCGTTCGAGTTGCTCGCGGATTTTGAATTCGATTTTGCCGTAACGCTTCATCGCGCCGGCGAACGCTTTTTCGCGGAGGAGCGAATCCATCGTGTGCTCCGGCGGGACCGGGAAGGACGGGAATTCGTAACCCAAATTGTCCAGCGTGAAATTCAATCGCTCCGCCAGGCGAACGGTATTTGTAATCGCTTCCGGCAAATCGCGAAACAATTCGCACATTTGCGCCGCGCTTTTTAAATGACGTTCGGCATTTTGCTCCAGCAACGTCCCGGCGGCATCGAGATGAGTGTGATTTCGGATGCAGGTGAAGACATCCAGAATGGGGCGTTGGGCTTCTGAAGAATAGAGCACGCCATTTGTTGCGAGTAATGGAAGTTGAAAGTGGCGCGCGAGATACATACGAGCTTTGTTGGCCCGTTCCTCGCCGCGGATGCGATGCCGCTGGATTTCGACGAAAAGATTGTTGCGGCCGAAAATATGGCAGAGATGTTCGACGCCACGTAGCGCAGACTTTCCAGTCTGCGGGTTTGGGCGACTTTCCAGTCGCCCGTCGGAACACCGGACTGGAAAATGGCCGTGAATCCCGCCATGGCGGGACTGGAAAGCCTGCGCTACCAGCGCGACCAATCCTCCCGCGAATTCCGGCAGTTCATTCCACCGCACGCTGCAGTTTCCTTTTTCATTCCGCAAATGCGCGCGCGTGAGCAATTGGCAAAGATTTTCGTAACCGGCGCGCGATTGCACGAGTACGGGAAGAATGGTTTTGTCTTCCATCGTCAATTCCGCTCCGACAATGGGCCGGATGCCGACTTCGCGGGCGTGCGAGAAAAATTGCGGCGCGCCGTAAAGGCCGTCACGATCGCAAAGCGCCACGGCGGGCAATTGCAATTGCGCCGCGCGCGCGGCGAGTTGCTCCGGGGTCGATGCTCCGCGCAAAAAACTGAACGCGCTGCGGCAATGGAGTTCGACGTATTGCTCAGTCATAAACTCCTTCCACAAAACAACCCTCGCTCGAACGGAAAATCCGGAACAAGGAGCCATCCGAAGTTTCAACGTCCCACTCTTCACGCGCCCAGCGGCTGCTGTCCCACCAATTGCCGGAACTGAAAAACGGCCCGCGCGTTTCAACGATCGGCCCGATAAAAACGTGACTCCGCAACAGCGCGGGTTTTTCGCCGCGAAATTCGATGTGCGAAGGCAGGGGAGGACGAAAGCGGCGCAAAGGTAGCGGTAGCGCAGGCTTTCCAGCCTGCGGGTTCGGGCGACTTTCCAGTCGCCCGTCGGGACACCGGACTGGAAAGTCCGGTGAACCCGCAGACTGGAAAGTCTGCGCTACGTCGAAAGCTTGCGCTACTTTGAAGGCATCCGGTCGGTGAGTCCTTTCCAATTGCGGCGTGCCGACGCGGTCGGGACCGCACAAGGCGGTCAGGCGCGCGAGCGTTTCCGCAAATTGATTGGGGTCGCGCAAGGTGCTTTCGAAAAGCCCGAATTGCCGGGCTTCGGGTTTGGCGGGTTTCGCCGAGAGCCGGAGCAAAGTGATGGGCGAATCCGTCCGCACGGTTTCCAAATGGGTTTGGAGCATTCGAAAAAGAATTTCGATGTTGCCGGTCGGCGCGGGGATTTTGAACTGGCGCTCGTATTTCGCGCCCGAGGACAAGCCGAGTTGCAACTGAAATTCGGCGACCACCAGGTAAATCAATTCCAGACGGCGCGAGAGTTGTTCGACAAAACGGCGCAGCGCGAACAGCAGCGGTTCGACGGTCTCGATCTCACTTTCAAATTCCAATTGCTCGGCGAATTCTTCCGCGGGCGCAATCAGTTTGAGCGGGCGGGGGGAATCGGGCGAGACGCGGTTGAATAATTCCACGGCCGCCGGGCCAAGCCGCTCGGCGATATTGTCTTTGCCCAGCGCGAGCAATTCGCCGATGGTCTGGATGCCCCAGCGTCGGAGGATTTCGAGAATTTCAAGCGGCGGTTCCAAGGTTGAAATGGGGAATGATTCAAAAGCCCTTCCGATGAACCTAGTGGCACGGGCATCTTGCCCGTGCGTTTCGATTCGCACGGGCGAGACGCCCGTGCCACTATGGTCGCAAGCTGCGCGCGCGGCCAGCAAAGCCAGTTCCGGCGTCGCGGCCAGTCCCACCCGCGCCTCAATATAATATTGCGCCAACACCTCGACCATTTTTCCCGCCCATTGTTCCACGGCGTTGCGATCGGAATGAAAAGCCAGGCCTTTTAATTCCATCGTGCAAACACCGGGCGCGGTGGATTCGATGTTCGGCGAAAACGCATACGCGGTTTGCAGCAACACTTCGGTGGCGGATTCCTCCTGGGCTGGCGAACGAGGTTTGATGACGAGTCCCGCGCAACGCGCCATCGCCTGGCTGGGCGTCGATCCTTCGCAGACGCCGCAAGCCCGCGCCGCCGGGGTCAATTGGATGAGGATCGGCTTGGGCAATTTGGGGTCAACCAGCGCCACGGCGCGAGCGCGCGATTCGGGATCGTGCCGCAGGACGGCTTGCAGAGAAAAGTTTGGAATGAAAATGACGGCGAACATCTTCAATTACTGTAGGAGCCGACGTAAGGGCGTGTTGCCCAAAGCAGCTTGGGCGCGAAGGAGCGTTCGTCTCTCGTTCTCGTTCTCGTCGTCGTCCTCGATTTGTTGGGAAATTCGATTACGAGGATGAGAATGAGGACGAGGAGGATGCCAAATTTTTCGCTTTTTGAATTTGGGCAACACGACATTACGTCGGCTCCTACGAAACTTGTTTTGCCGTACCACATACGCTCAAGCCAATCTCGATTCCAATTCCCGGTTTTCCCCGAAGTGGCGCGCTTCGGCAATTTCGACTTTTAATTCGCGCAGGAGTTCTTCCGGCTCGCGCTCGAGTGCTTTGAGGGAAAATCGCGAACGCAAGGCAATCCGCACTTGCGCAGGAGCGACCATCACGCGCGGCGTGAGCACGACGCACACGGCGGAGGTCTGCTCGATGAGGCGTTGGAAACGATACCAAGTGGTCGCCGGAATTTTGCGAAGCTGGGCCGCGGGATTGGAAGCCAGGTCGAGCAGCACCAGGGGTAGATTGCCATCGCGCAGCAGCAAATCGGCGGCTTTCAAGGCTTCATCGGTGGAACGGCAGCGTACCCAAAGCAGGCGGCACAAATTTTCGCCAAGCTGCGTCACATCCAGCGAATCCTGGCCGTCGATGATCGCCACGAATTTATTTTCACGCAGCGCCCGGTGAAGGAGCGCGGTCATGAGCGAGGCGCTGCCGGAGCCGCGTTGTTCGGCGGTCACTTCGGTGAGTTCACCTTTGACAAGCCCTCCGCGCAAGGGCTCGTCCAGTTGCGGCAGGCCCGTGGGCCAAACGGCGTGCTTCGTGGCGGACAATTCGTCCGCCCTCGTGCGCAGCCCGGGGAATCGTTCCGCCAGGAGCTGTCGCAACTCGATGATATTTGCCGTGGGCATAGCCGGTCTTCATAATTCTACTCCGCACAGCGAAGCAGGCAAAAGAAAACATTACGGACAACATAAAAAATTGCCTGGGACAAAGGCTGTCCAAGGGGAATTTGTAGCAGCCGACGTGAGGAGGCTCTAACTTTCTTAGCCAAAAAAATGTGTGAGCCTCCTCACGTCGGCTGCTACGAGAACCGTGAAACGCCGTGTTTTGGGCTTTGAACTTTGGCGGCGGCTGAACTATAACCACGGCGTGCCTGACGAGTTTGCCAATAGAATCAACGCCAGCACTCGCATTTGCGCAGTGTATGGGTTTCCGGTCAAACATTCCGCATCACCCGCGATGCAGAATGCGGGTATGGCCGCGCTCGGTTTGAATTGGCGTTATATCGCCTGCGAAGTCGCGCCCGAAAACCTGCGGACCGCCATCGAAGGCGCCAAGGCCATGCGCCTCGTGGGCCTGAATCTTACTGTTCCGCACAAGCTCCTGGCGGTGGATTTCGTGGATGTGTTCGATGAGTCGGTGAAAATGTGGGGCGCGGTGAACACCATTCGCATCGAGGGCCGCGATAAAAGCGGGACGTGGCTGCCCATTTATCAACTGGCCGACACGCAGCCGGACAAAATCCGCGCGCAAGGTTTCAACACGGACGCTGAGGCCATTACGCGCTCGTTGCACGAGGACTTGGGCATTGAGGTGGCCGGCGCGCGCGTGCTGCTGCTGGGCGCGGGCGGGGCGGGGCGGGTGGCGGCTCTGAAGCTCGCCGCGGAAAATGTGGGGGAATTATTTTTGGTGAACCGCACCCATTCCAAGGCCAGCGCCATCGCGGCGGAAATCCGACGGCGCCATTTGAACGTGAAAATTCAAGTGGGTTATCCGCGCGGTGAAGTGGATTTGTGCATCAATGCCACGTCGATGGGACTTTCGCCGAGCGATCCGTTGCCGTTCGACAACAAACAATTTTCTTTACGGCAGGCGCACGCGGTTTACGACATGATTTATCGCCCGGCGGCGTCGTTGTTTTTGCAAACCGCGAAGGCGGGCGGCAGTCGCGTCGCCAACGGCCTGGGCATGTTGCTCTACCAGGGCGCGAAGGCCCTGGAAATCTGGACCGGCCAGCCCGCGCCAATCGCGGTGATGCGGCAAGCACTGGTCAAAGAAGTTTATAAGG
>DASXHY010000074.1:0-4701 GCA_036488095.1 Verrucomicrobiia bacterium
GTCATCTTCTACCAGCAGTATCCGTTTGCCAATGGGTTCGTTCTTTTGCACGTCGGCCGAATTTAAGCATTTCAAATGCCAGCATGAGGCGGAAGTGGTTGAATTTCAAACGGGCGCATCTGAAATGCAACCGCGATTCCGTGCATTCCCCTCACAGGTATTTGGCTAACAGCGGTTCCAATTCGCGCTTCGTTTTGGCGGGCCAGACTTTGTTGTCGGTCATGATCGCGTTGCGCAAGGCGTCGTGACACGGCCAGCCGGGCGCCGCCGGGATTTGCGGAATGGTCCGGGCGATGATGGCTTTGGCCATTTCCGCGTTCTTGCGCAGGTTTTCAATGACTATCTCGACGGTGACATGCGCCTCGTCCGTTTTCCACGCGTCGTAATCGGTAATCATCGCAATCGTTGCGTAGGCGATTTCCGCTTCGCGCGCGCATTTGGCCTCGCCGAGGTTGGTCATGCCGATGACATCGTAGCCGAGCTTGTGGTTGGTTTGCGATTCGGCGCGCGTGCTGAACGCCGGACCTTCCATATTCACGTAAGTGCCGCCGTCATGGACGCGCGCTTTGAGAGCGCGGGCGTTTTTCAAAAGCAATTGCCGAAGCTCCTCGGCGATCGGTTCCGCGAAGGCAATGTGGCCGACAATGCCGCGTCCGAAGAACGTATGCTCGAAGTCGCGCTTGGTGCGGTCCAGGAATTGATCCACCAATACCAGATCGCACGGTTTGTATTTGGCCTGGAGGGAGCCGACGGCGCTGGCGCTGATGATCCATGCCACGCCGAGCTTCTTCATCGCCCAGATATTGGCGCGGTGATTCAGTTCGCTGGGCAGCACGCGGTGGCCGCGTCCGTGCCGGGGCAGAAAAACCACGTCGCGTTCGGCAAGTTTGCCGGTGAGAAAATCGTCGGAAGGCGCGCCGAAGGGTGTTTTCACCTTGAGCCACTTTTGGTTCGTGAAACCTTCAATATGATAGAGGCCGCTGCCGCCGATAATACCAATGCGATAACTAGACATGCGCGGTTTTATACCGGGCGCGCCGCGAGAGGGCGAGCCAAGAATGCGAGCAGAATTCAACGCAAAGGCGAAGAGACAAAGTCGCAAAGAGATAAAAGTGAAATCTGAACCGCTGGTTGGCCTAGACTAAATTAATCAGCGAGGTTACAAAGCCGCCGGCATAAGTTTTTGCCTTTGCGCCTTTGCGTTCTTCGCGTCTCTGCGTTAAAAGTCTTACGCAGTGGCCGGCCGGGCGGAAATTTCCAGCATTCGCTCGATGGGCAGGCGCGCGCGTTTGAGGATGTGCTCGGGCAGTTCGATTCGCGGAGCAAGGTTTTTCATGTAGTCGCGCACTTTTTGAAGCGTATTCATCTTCATGTATTTGCACTCGCTGCAACGGCAATTGTCGGTTGGCATCTGCATTACATCGAACGTGGGTGCGCAGATGAATTCCTTGCCCGGACATTCCTTCTGCATGCGATGGATGATTCCCGATTCAGTCACGATGATGAATTGCTTCGCCGAATCATTCTTGCAATAGGTGATCATCTTCTCAGTGGAAGCCACTACGTCCGCCAGGTCACGGACCTCGCGCAGGCTCTCGGGATGCACGACGATTTTTGCGTCCGGAAATTGTTTGCGCAGCCGGAGCAGCGCGTCGCGGCGGAATTCGACATGCGCGTAACAATTGCCTTTCCAAAGCGTCATTGGCCGGCCGGTTTGTTCCATCACCCAGGCACCCAGGTTCTCGTCCGGCACGAACAGCAGGTCTTTGTCCCTTGGAGCGGCGTTGACGATTTTAACAGCGTTGCCACTGGTCACGATGACATCGCTGAGCGCTTTCACTTCCGCGCTGCAATTGATGTAAGCGATGGTCCAAAAATTGGGATTAGTTTTCTGCAGCGCGGTGAGCTTGTCCGCGGGGCAACTTTCTTCGAGCGAACAACCGGCGTCTTTGTCCGGCAACACGACGATTTTGTGTGGATTTAGAATCTTGGCCGTTTCCGCCATGAAATGAACGCCGCAAAAGACGATGACGTCCGCGTTTGTTTTTGCCGCCTCTTGCGAAAGCCCGAGTGAATCGCCAACGAAATCCGCCACGTCCTGAATTTCCGGTACCTGGTAATTGTGGGCCAGAATGACGGCGTTCAGCTCGCGTTTGAGCGCTAGAATTTCGCGCGCGAGCGGCTCGGCCTGGGCCGGAGACATGCCCTTGCGCATGCGCAGGCGGTCGATGGGGAGCGGCTGAACTTCGGGCGCTTCAATCATGAGAAAATGGTACTGTCGAACAAGTCAGGCGTCAATCGAACGCAAAAAGCTCCAAGCCCCAAGCTCTAATTTCCGCTTATATCCGTTGGCGCTTTTGGAACTTGGAATTTGCGATTTCTCTGGAGCTTGGATATTGGACGCTTGGAGCTTTTCACAGCCCCATCATTTCCTATGCCTCGCCATGAAGCAATGGTCCTGGCAGGTCAAATCCGACCGGCGTTGCCCGGCGATCAGGCTGCCGTAAACGCGCGCGTCGCGGATCATCATTTCAAGACGTTTCTCGAACGCGCCGCTGGCAACCTGGCCGTCTTTCAAGTCCGTGTTTTCGGCGAAGGAAATCCCGTAGGGAAGCGTCCACGCATAGCATTGCCGCGCCACGGTGCGAAGCTGGTCGGTGGCCGTCAGGCCCTTCTCGTGGGAAGCGACCACGGTGGCAAAAAGTTTCCCGGCGAATTCATGCCAGAAATGATCGAGAAAATTTTTTAACGTGCTGCTGATGCTGCCGTGATAATCCGGCGTGCCGAGGATGAGCACGTCGGCTTTATCGACCCGCTTTTGCAAAGCGTTAAATTCCGGCGTGTCGTAGGAAGTATCCGGATTGTAAAGGGGCAGCGGTTCGGCCAGCAGATCGAGCGTGTCCACCGTGCAACCGTCGGCGCGAAGTTTTTCCGCAATGTGATTGATGACGATACGCGTGACGGATTTGCGATTCATGCTGCCCGCGATGGCGAGAACTTTTAGTTGTGATTCAGACATGGGTTGAAAATAGTTCACCCGAATAAAAAGTCGAACCAGGAACAGGGCGAATTGGTTCACGCTCCTCGCGCCGCTTTGTTTTCAGGCTGCTTGTGGCGCGGCGCAGGTTTCCGCGCACCAGCTTTGCACGCGCTTTTTGATGGCGTCGCGGATGACGCGGGTTTGCGCCAGCTTTTCTTCGCGATTGCCCGCCGCGGCCGAAGGATCCGGAAAACTCCAATGCAGGCGGGTGGTCATTCCCGGGAAAATCGGGCAGCGCTCCGCGCTGGCTTCGTCGCAGACGGTAACGACGTAAGCGAAACTTTCGCCTGATTTCACAAAATCGAACACGGCCTTGGTCTTGTTGGCCGAGATATCAATGCCGATTTCGCGCATGGCTTCGACCACGATCGGATTCAACGTGCCCGGTTCAAGCCCGGCGCTGTGCGCTTCAAACTGGCTGCCGCAAATTTGATTGAGGAACGCTTCCGCCATCTGACTGCGGGCGCTGTTATGGATGCAAACGAACAAAACCTTTTTCTTTTTCATGATTGTCTTTTTATCTGATTATTTTCCGGTGCAACATCCCGGCGGCGGTTGCCTTTCCCGAAAGTTGAATTTCAAGGGGTTCAGGTCTGATAGAGGTTGCGGCGTTGGCTTGCACTTGTCCATCGCCAGACACGCAGTATGCCGCTCCGCCAAACGGAGAGTGATTTCGTTCGGCGATACCTGGATGGATTCCAACGGGAATTGTGTGATGAAACAGATCTCGTGTTCCACATCCACATCCAGATCATCGGTTTGGAGGATTGTTGTGGCTTTATCGAGAATCTTTCCGAGTTTTCCGGCGGTCAGCCGGTGGTCCACGTCGTCGGAGGTCCACGTTTGCAGGCGGCAGAGCGAATCGTTGCGCAATGTGCCGCCACAATCTATGAAGCGTTTGTCAATGCGCGCCACTTCCGTGACATGGGCATGAGCAGGAACCTGCTCTCCATTTGGCAAGGCAAAACGCACCGTTGCTTCCGGATGCTTATTCAATGCGCTTTTCAGTTCGGTGAGTTTCATGGTGCGATTAGGAGACTTTTTCCTTTTCACATTGTGGGTGATTCCGGTGTTGCACAGCAACCGCGCTCGCGCACGCATCTGCAGGCAAACATTGCCGCGCACGCTCCGAGCGTTGGCGCGGTGAGGTAAATCCACAGGTGTTCCAGGTGTCCCGAGATGAGCGCGGGCGCCAGGGATCTCGCGGGGTTCATGGAAGCGCCGGAAATGGGTCCGGCGAACAAGGCTTCCAGCCCGATAATTGAGCCGACGGCGATCCCTGCAGTGATCCCCTTTTCCTTTGCGCCGGTCGAGACGTTGAGAATCGTGAGCATCAGGAAAAATGTCAGCACGCTTTCGAGGACGAAGGATTGCATTTCGGAACCGGCCGGCAATGTCGCGCCGAGCAATTTATTTTCTGGAAAAAGAATTCGCAGCAGCCCGCTGGCGAGGATTGCGCCGGACACTTGACTGATAATGTAGGGGAGGACCTCGCGGCCCGGCATTCGGCGCGCGGCCCAAAAGCCGACTGTGACAGCCGGGTTCAAGTGCGCGCCCGAAATATCGCCGAAAGTGTAAATCATCGCGAGGACGATGAGCCCAAAGGTGAGCGCCACGCCAACGTGTGTGACACCACCGCCAGTCGCATCATTGATCACAAT
>DASXHY010000079.1:0-2907 GCA_036488095.1 Verrucomicrobiia bacterium
TGCCAGGCCAAATCCGTGATTTTATTTTCCGGACGCAATTTCAGTTCCGGATGGCGATGGCATTCGAGGCAGAACGACATGCTGAACGGTTTGGCGTGATAAACTTCGTCCATCTGGTCGATGCGCCCGTGACATTCCACGCAACTAATGCCGCGATTGACGTGTACGGAGTGATTGAAATAGGCGAAGTCAGGAAGCTTATGGATTTGAATCCACTGAATCGGCTTGCCCGTCGCGGCACTCTCGCGAACCAGCGCCAGCCGTGGATCATCCTTGAGCACCTGGCTGTGACAGTTCATGCAGGTGGAGGCGGCGGGGATATTCGAGAACCAGGATTTTTCCACGCCCGTATGGCAATAGCGGCAATCCATCCCGAGCTGCCCGGCATGGACGGCGTGGGAGAAAGGCACTGGCTGAATCGGTTGATAGCCGACGCGCGTGTATTTGGGCGTGAAATAATACCACACGCCCGCCGTTACCGCGCTGCCGACGAGCAGCACTCCGATGATAATCATCAGAGGCAGCCGGTTGGTCCACTTTGGGAAAATCGCTGACATCTATTTTCGTTAACCGCCGAATTTGCCGACAAACGAACAACTCACGCCAATGCGAAACATGAATTCTTTTCAAGAATTGCTCACCGTCAATTGTTTTCTTATCGCAAGAAACGGTGAACCTCATCAAACACTCAGCGAACCCGCAGCAGAAACGAACCGGTTTGATGAACGCCGGAATTTAATCTTCACGCCGCCAAACCCGCAAGCAAAGTTTGTGAAATTTTTCACGATTTCGTCGCGGTTAATGTAGTAAATTAGTTTTCTTATTCTTAGAAAGCTGGGCAAACACCCCATTTCGCGCCCGAAACAGATGCGATTTCCCGCGCATTTCACCAGTAAAACACCCCATTTCGTCGCGCGCGTTTTCAGTTCATAAATCTCTCATGCGAAAAACAGGCAACGGTCATAATGTGGACCTCGAAACTTTTCTTGAAGACATCAAGACAGTCGTGCGCGACGGGCAGGAACTGCTGAAAGTCGGCGCGGGCGGCGTCAAAGAAAAAGCCCTCGCCGGCGCGCGCACCACCGATCAGGCCATTCGCCAAAGTCCTTACCAGACCCTCGGAATCGTTTTGGGCGTGGGCATCATCGTTGGCCTTTTGGCGTCCGGCATGTTCTCCGGCGGATCGGAAGTCGAAGCTGAAGATTGATTCCGCTTGGCCCGGGCGTCTCGCCCGTGCGACTACAGTCCTTCGATCAAAATATCATCATACCACCCGGTAACCGAGGTGTGCGTGCCGTCCGAATCCGTGAACACCCCGACTCCAACAATTTTCGGCATCGAATCGCTTTTAAACAGCGTCTGCCAATCCTTCTTCAAATTGCGATGTTCCAACAGCCATTCACCGGCCTTCTCGTTTCCGCTCTCGACGACAATAAACCTGGATCGCGATGAACTGGGATGATCGAAGATTGAATTCGTTTTCGCCTGGTTGGCCCATACATAATTAATCGTGCGCGGCGGACCGATCAAGGTATCAAACGCGACAAAGATTCTCGCGGTGTGGTCGAATGTCGCCAGCGTATTTTCCGAACCGCCAGCCGGACAGGAACTGATTTTCCAGCGCCAGCGAATGGTCATTTCAGGCGCGGGCCGAATATCCACCTTGGTTGCGAGCGCCGACGCCGACACGTCGGCGGAAGCCCTCAGGCAGGCGTTTGAATTCTCGGTTGCGATTCGATAATCCGTCAATTTCCCAAACTTGACCTGTTTCCAACGTTCGCCCAATGGCCTCTCAAAGTCCTCGCTAAACAAAACCGCGCCATGGGCCAGCGCCGAACAGAGCATTGTCGCGAAGATCCAACTGGCCCCTCGTTTTCGAATACGTGCCACTCGTGGATGCTACGAATTTATCGTCGTTGTCCCAGGTTAAATCCGGGTGACAATTTTAAAAGGGCGCAACTCGAGGATGTGTTGCCCAATCCGCAGAGCCAAAAAATCAGTATCCTCCTCGTCGTCGTCCTCGTTCTCGTTATCGAAAATTCCCCCAATAAGTCGAGCAACGAGGATGAGAATGAGAACGAGGGAGAAACGCTGCGCGGACAACAGTCGCGCTCCATGTCAACATACCGGGGCCGATGTTTCCATTGCGGACTCCGAGTGAAATCCTTTCGACTCGTTCCTTACCGGAATAGGTTCAGAACCGGTCGAATGAGAACTACCCGATCCGTTGCGATGCGCTTTCGAGACGGTTTTATTCAGCGGCAGCACGCACGTCACAATCGTCCCGTTCTTTTGGTTGGGTTTGATGTCGAACGCGGCGCCAATCGTGTTAGCCCGGTAATTCATCGTGCGCAGGCCCATTCGCGCTTTGGGATTGCGCGGCGGAGAAAACGGGATGCCGTCGTTCTTGATCGTGACGACGAGCCGGTGGCCGTTGCCGACGATGGAAATCCAGACGCAGGTGGCCTTGCCATGCTTGATCGCATTGCTGATGGCTTCCTGCGAAATTTTATAAAATTGCGCGCTCGTGTTTTCCGGGAGCGCGGGAATTTCCCCTTTCACCGTGCATTCGCACGGAATCCCGAACATCTTCTCCACCGTGGCCGACAGGCCGTTCATGACATCCGCCAAATCGCCGCCCGTCGCGTCGATGGAGCTGAAATGATGCGCCAGGTTGTGCGTGTGAGTTACCGTTTGCTCAATCAATTCGCAAACCCTCCGCACCTCTTCCGTTTCCTTGTGGGCCTCGCGCGCCAACCGCTGCTCCAACGCGCGCGCAAGGAGCAATACCCCCGTCAATTTCTGGCCCAGGTCGTCGTGCAAATCAAAACCGATCCGGCGGCGCTCATTCTCGGCGATTTCCAGTAATTCGGTTTCCAGCCGCCGGCGTTCCTCCAGCACGTCGCG
>DASXHY010000092.1:0-3304 GCA_036488095.1 Verrucomicrobiia bacterium
CCGGTTCCTTCTCGTCCACAATTCCAGTGATCATCCAGCGCGCCGGACTTTTTTCATCACCGACGGCTTTGCGCGTCGCCAGCCCATCTGAGGAAATAATCACTCGCTGATGCATCCCCGCGCCGTGAGGATCAATCGCCACCTGCGGTGCGCCCTCCGGCTCGCCGGCATGATTGATCGGTTGGCAAATCACGAGCCGCCACCCGTCAAAGCTCGGATGTTTCCGGGTCGCGACCACGTTGCCTTCAACTCTTGCCAGGAGCATAAAATCAATAAATTCTAAGATTATCCACCATCACGCACCGCCGCGTGCGAGTGAACGTTTTCGGATTCGTGATGCCCTCACCCGTCGGCGTGGCGACTGAAAAACTCAAATAACCCTCGCCGCCGAGACCCAATCCCGCCATGCACGGGCCATTCTTGATAAATATCGTCGTATCCAGCGCGCGCGCCATCGCCGTCATGTTTTCGACATCGTGCGAATGAATAATCGCCGTGTGGCGATACTCATGCTCGGCTTGTTTCGAGAGCGCGATGCCTTCCTCAATGCTCTTCACGCGCACGATGGGCAGCATCGGCATCATCTGCTCCTCCTGCACGAATGCATGGTTCGCGTCGGTTTCCGCAAAGAGCAACTGCGTGCCCGCCGGCACATCCATACCCGCGGCTTTCGCGAGCACGGGCGCGTCCTTGCCGATAAATTCCTTGTTTACCGAAGCGTGCGGACAGCCGCCGCCCTGCCCTTCCTTGAACGTAAACGCCGCCTTCGTCAAACGCTCCAACTGGCCCGCGTTCAACTTCACCGCGCCATTCTCGGACATGCGTTGCATCAATTTGTCCGCCACACTGTCGAGCACGAACACTTCCTTTTCGCCGATGCACAACAAATTATTATCGTAAGCTGCGCCTTGAATGATCGCTTTCGCGGCGCGCGTCGGGCAGCACGTGTCGTCCACGAGCACGGGCGGATTTCCCGGTCCGGCGCAAATCGCTCGCTTGCCGGATTGCATCGCGGCCTTTACCACCGCCGGACCGCCGGTCACGCACAGCAATCGAACCGCTTCATGTTTGCAAATCGCGCTGAAGGAATCCAAAGTCGGCTGTTCGATGATCGTAATGAGGTTTTGAATTCCGGTCTCACGTTCAATCGCCTTGTTATATTCGCGAACTGCCAGGGCTGCGCATTTCGCCGCGCCCGGATGCGCATTGAAAACAACCGCGTTTCCCGCCGCCACAATGTTCACGATATTGCCGCTCAGCGTCGGAATGGAATGCGTGGACGGCGTAATCGCCGCGACGAGTCCAAATGGCGTGTATTCTTCGAGCGTGATGCCATGGTCACCGCTGCGGCCGTAAGGATTCAGCCACTCGACGCCAGGCACGAGCTTGATGATTTTCAGCTTCTCGATTTTATGATCAAGCCGGCCGATTTTCGTCTCTTCCAATTCAATTTTTCCCCACGCCTCGGCATTCGCCTCGGCCATCGACTTGACGATTTCAACGACCTTCGCCCGCGCGGCCACGCCCTTCGCGCGCAATTGCAAAAAGCCTTCCTGCGCCGCGGCGCAAGCCTCATTCGCATCCTGAAACACGCCGTATGTGCCACGACCGGCTCTGACGCTGATTCCGCTGCCGCTGACCCGATTCTTTTCACCGCAACCACAATCGGCCTTGGCCGGTGTCGACGCGGGCTTCGCGGTCACCGAGCCATTCAAACGGCCCAGGACTTCGGATACCACGTCCCGAATTAAAGTTTCATTCACTGCGCTCATAGATGCCTTGATTTTCCTCTGGAAACGGGCCAAAGTTCATTTGCGTATGTCACAGACAATTCGATTGGAACTTGAAGTCCCCGGCGAATTGAAGCTGTTGCGCCTGCCGAAAGGTGTCGACCGGCGGCTTCATGAGTTGCTGGACAAGCAAGACTCCGGGCAAAAACTGACCGACGACGAGCACCGCGAAGCTGAAGGGCTCGCGGAGTTAAATGATTTACTTTCTCTTCTCCGATTGCGTTCCGAACGTTTGAGCCGCGCCGCCTAAGCTCATGATCGTCCCGGACATCCTTCGACAGGCTGTCATCGATCGCGCGCATCACAGTTGCGAATATTGCCGCATTTCTCAACTTGCCCAGGAAGCAACTTTTCACGTTGACCATATCGCGCCACAAACTGCCGGCGGTGCCACTGTCCTCGAAAACCTTGCGCTCGCGTGCGTCACTTGCTCGCTCAGGAAGGCCGCACGGGAAAATGTCATTGATCCGGAGACCGGCGCGGTTGTTCCCATTTTTCATCCGCGCCGCGACCAATGGCGCGACCACTTCACTTTGAATGGCGCCAGAATTATTGGCCTTACCCCCACCGGACGCGGCACCGTAGAAGCGCTGCAAATGAATCGCAGACATGCGCTCGACGTTCGCACCGAAGAACAATTGCGCGGCCGATTTCATGTCTAAAAATCGCTTCATGTCGTCTTCGCACTGAAGATTTCTTTCCCAAACACGTCCACCGTATCCACGATGCCGATGATCACCGCGTCTACCGGCGCGTCCTTTAAATTCGGCGCGAGCCGGGCAGAACTGCCCTGGCAAAACAAAACCATCTCGCCCACGCCCGCGCCCACGCTGTCCACGGCCACGATGGTGTTTACGCCGGGGCGGAACTTCGTCGGGTCTTTGTCGTCCACCAGTTGTGGGCGAAGCAAAAGAAGTTTTCGTCCGCCCATGGACGGATCCTTCTTTGTCGCGACCACCGAACCTTCGACTTTGGCAAGAAACATAATTAGGTGTGAAGTGAGAGGGTCGAGGTGAGAACAGATACCTCACACCTCGCACTTCTAACTTCTTACTTCTTCTTTGGAAGCACCGCGTCCACGTCCGAATGCGGGCGGGCGATGACGTGCACGCTGACGACCTCGCCTTTGATGGCTTTGATCGCCTGCGCGCCGGCATCCACCGCAGCTTTGACCGCGGCCACGTCGCCGACGACGACCGCCGTGACGAGCGCGTTGCCGACTTGCGTCATGGGACCGGCGAGCTCGACGTTCGCGGCCTTGAGCATCGCGTCCGTGCCCTCGACGAGAGCGACAAGTCCGCGCGTTTCAATGAGTCCGATTGCTTGATGTGCCATAATTAGTTAATGGTTGTGAGTTGAGAGTTGAGAGATTCGGAACGTGTTGCGTGCTGCGTGTTGCGTGACGCAGAAGTTGAGTTTTCGAGAAATCTTTTTACCTCGCGCGCGACTACCAACTCCTCATTTGTAGGAATCACGAGAACTTTCACGCGCGAATTGGCGGCGCTGATGACAAC